>JAJZRQ010000022.1:3580-32123 GCA_021802585.1 Chloroflexota bacterium | reverse complement strand
GCGGGAGCCAGGCGTTCGCGATCGCCGAGCGCCTCGGACTCCCCGGGGAGATCGTCGACGCCGCCCGGTCCCGCCTCACCGAGGGACAGCAGGCGTTCGAGGAGACGCTCGCCTCGATCCGCGCCGCCGATCTCGCCGCCCGCGAGGCCCTCGACCGCGCGCGCGCCGCGGAGCAGCGCGCCGCGGAGTCGCAGCGGAATGCCGACGAGGAGCGCCGGCGGGCGCGGAAGGAGCGCGACGAGTCGGTGGCGGCCGCGCGCGCCGACGCCGAGCGCCTCGTCGAGGACCTGCGGGCGGACATCCGCGGCGCGCGGCGCCGCCTCGAGCGCGAGACGGTCACGGCCCCCGCCCTCGACGAGCTCGTGGAGCGCGCGGAGGAACGCCTGGGGCGGCTCCCGGCGCCACCGCCGGCCGCGCCGAGCGCCGCCGCCCCCGTCGCGTGGCGCGTCGGCGCCCGGGCGCGAAGCCGGGCGGCCGGGTGGGAGGGGCGGATCGTCGCCCTCGAGCGCGGCGGTCGCCGGGCGACGCTCGAGGTCGGGGGCGTCCGCGTGACGGCGACGACCGAGGACCTCGAGCCGCCGGCGCCGGCCGACGAGCGCCGGCCCGGGCCGCGGGCGCGCCGGGCCGACGAGGAGGCGGCGTCCGGGGTCACGCGCCTCCGGCTCGAACGGGCCCGCACGATCGCCTCGGCCCTCGACGTCCGCGGCGCCCGGGTCGAGGAAGCTCTCGCGGTCGTCGAGCGGTACCTCGAGGACGCCGCCCTCGCCGGCCTCGATCGGGCGACGATCATCCATGGGCTCGGGACGGGGGCGCTCCGGGACGCGATCCGGGCTGCGGCCACCGCGCACCCGCTCGTCCGTGCCGTCCGTCCCGGCGAGCGCGGCGAGGGCGGAGACGGGGCCACGGTCGTCACGTTCTAGGAGCGGCGCGGCACTCGCCGGGTGGGCCGGTGCCTACGGGTTGCTGCCTTGTCCGGGCGGGGTGCCGCCCTGGCCGGGAGGAGTCCCGCCTTGTCCGGGCGGGGGGATCGTCTCGGGAGGCGGCGTCTCCCAGGGGAACGGCGTCTGGCCCGGGAGGAGGCTCTCCGTCGGGCTGGGCGACGGCTGGGCGATCGGGCACAGCTCGGTCGGCGCGAAGTCCGCGCCCCAGGTCGCGCCGAACGGGGTCCAGACACCCGTCTCGTAGAAGTACGAGGTCCGCGTCCGCTCGGGCCCGCCGGTCACGCCGGAGCCGCGCTGGGCGCGGGTGATCCAGCCGCGGTTGTACTTGCCCCACGAGGGGAACTCCGACTCCACGGCCGAGAGGTCGAGGAAGCCCTTCACGACCTTCGGACCGACGCAGCCGTCCTGCCACAGGAGGCCCGACGCCTCGTCGATGTCGACGCCGACCTTCGTGGTGTCGACCTCGCGGGGGACGGTGTCCTCGATGAACCATTCCTTGACCGTCCTCGTCGTGAACGGCCCGGGCTTCATCCCGCTGTACGCGTCGACCGTCGCCTGGACGACCCCCGGTGGCCGCGAGAACGTCGCGATCGGGGTCCCCTTGGTCGCGGCCGTGAGGAACGACTGCCACAGGGAGGCCGCCGACTCGAGGGCGACGACGCCGTTCGGTGGCGCCGAGTTGTCGCTGTTCCCCATCCAGGACCCGACGACGAGGGCCGGGGCGGCCGGGTCCTCCGGGGGAGCGAGGAACCCGACGGCCGTGAGGTCGATCGTCGCGTCCGTCGTGCCGGTCTTGAGGGCCGCGGGGCGGCGCGTCGTCCCGTTCATGATCGCGCGCTTGCTCCAGAACGGGTTCTGGGCCGGGTCGGTGTTCGAGGCGAGGATGTCGGTCATGACGAACGCCGCCTGGGCGCTGACGACGCGCTTGCCGGTGGTCGTGGCGCCGGCGAGCGGCCAGATCTTCTGGCCGGAGGCGTTGCGGACCTCGAGGATCGTCGTCCGCGGCATGAGGACGCCGCCGTTCGCGATCGCGCCGTAGGCGCCGATGAGATCGATCATGTGGACCTCGACGGTCCCGATCGCGATCGCGGCGCCGCCGGGGTTCGTCGCACTCTGGAAGCGGATCCCGAAGTCCTTCGCGCGCTCGAAGACGCGGTCCGGCCCGATCCGGATCGCGCCCTTGATCGCCGGGATGTTGAGGGAGACCTGGAGCGCCTCCCGGAGCCGGAGCGGCCCGCGCTCCATGTGGTCGGCGTCGACCGGCGTCCAGCCCCCGCCGAAGTCCGTGACGACGTCCATGAAGAGCGAGGCGGCGGTGAGGGTGCGGTCCTCGAGACCGATCGTGTAGCTGACCGGCTTGAACGCCGATCCCGGCTGGCGCCAGCCGTCGGAGAGGACGTCGAACTGGGGCTGGAACTTCTTGTTGCCCTTGAGGTAGAAGCCGGCGCTGCCGGTGTACGCGTACACCTGCCCGGTCCGGTAGTCGACGGCGGCCAGGGCCCCGTTCTGGACGCCGGTGCCCCTCATGTTCCTGATCCACTGCTCGTAGGGGATCCCGAGCCGCTTGAGGTACGCGGCCGTGTCCTTCGAGTTCGGGGCCCGGGCGCCCGCCTCGGTCCACTTCTCGGCGAGGCGCTGGAGCTTCCAGTCGAGCGTCGTCACGACGGTGTACCCGCCGGTGTCGACCTGCGGGCAGTTGTCCGCGGCGTCGGCGCCGCAGATGATCGAGCCGAGCTCCCGGCGGGCCTGGAGCACGAACTGCGGCGCGAGCATCTGCTTGTTCGACGGCGGAGTCAGGATGACCGGCTCGGCCATCGCCTTGGCGTAGTCGTCGGCGGTGTACTCGCCGACGGTGAGGACCGAGCGGGTCTTCATGAGCTCGAGGATCCGGTTGCGGCGGAGAACGATCGCCGAGTCCGCGGGCACGACGAGCTGCGACGAGCCGTCCGGGAGATCTTCGCTCACCGCGTTCCGGATGAGGTCGTACGTCGTCGGCGACTGGGGGATCCCGGCGAGGATCGCGGCCTGGGCGAGGGTCAGCTTCGAGAGATCGGTGATCCCCCAGTACCCGCGGGCCGCCGCCGCGATGCCGTAGCTGTTGTTCCCGTAGAAGTTGTCGTTGAGGTAGGCGGTGATGATCTGCTGCTTGCCTTCCTGGCCGGGGAACGCCTGGGTGAGGCGGACCGACTGGATGATCTCGCGGATCTTCCGCTCGTACGTGCTCGTGAACGCGGAGGCCGGCAGGAGGCGGTTCCGGACGAGCTGCTGGGTGATCGTCGAGGCGCCCCGGGCCTTGCCGGTGATCGTGTCGACCGCGGCCGAGACGATCCCCAGGGGGTCGAAGCCGGCGTTCTCCCAGAACGTCTTGTCCTCGGTCGACGTCGTCGCGTCGATGACGACGGGCGGGATCTGGTCGTACGTCACGACGTCGCGGCGCTCGCGGGCGAACGTCGCGAGGAGGACCTTGCCGCTCCGGTCGAGGACCCGCGTCTCCTCGTCGAAGTGGATGTCCGTGAAGACCTGCTTCGGGTCGGGGAGGCCCTGGCTGTAGTAGGAGAACGCGCCGACGACCCCGACGAAGCCGACGAGCCCGGCGACGAGGAAGGAGGCGAAGAGGAACAGCGGGATGGCGACGGCGACGCCGGCGACGGCACGCCTGCCGGAGGAAGGCCGCTGGCCGGAGCCGTTCCGGCGACGGCGCTGCCGCCGCGCGAGGCTGGTCTGCATGGCGTCGGTCACGATAGCATAGCGGTCATGGATCCCCGTTCGGTGCCCCCGGGGTGCTTCGACGCGCGTCCCCGGCCGGCTGTGACGCCGTGAGCGCGACGACGCTCTCGACCCTCCTCGCGGACCTGCGCTGGCGCGGGCTCGTCCACGACGCCACGGAGGGGCTCGCGGCGCGCCTCGCGACGGAGGCGCCGATCCGCGCGTACAACGGCTTCGACCCCACGTTCCGTTCGCTCCACGTCGGCCACCTCGTGCCGATCTTCGGGCTCATGCGCCTCCAGCGCGCCGGCGCCCAGCCGGTCGCCCTCGTCGGCGGAGCGACGGGGCTCATCGGCGACCCGAGCGGCCGCTCGAGCGAGCGTCCGCTCCTCGATCGCTCCGCCGTCCAGGCGAACGTCAACGCGATCCGCGACCAGCTCGGGCGCTTCCTCGACTTCGCGCCGGGGCGGACGCAGGCGCTCGTCGTGAACAACCTCGACTGGCTCGGCGAGACGCGCCTCCTCGACTTCCTCCGCGACGTGGGGAAGCACTTCACGATCCCGTACATGCTCGGCAAGGACTCCGTCCAGGAGCGCCTCGCCCGGGGCCTCTCGTTCACCGAGTTCAGCTACATGCTCCTCCAGGCCGCCGACTTCGCCCACCTCCACCGCTCGTACGGCGTGGAGCTCCAGTGCGGTGGCGCCGACCAGTGGGGCAACATCACCGCCGGGCTCGAGCTCATCCGGCGGACCGCCCGCGGGGGGACGGCCGGGAGCGAACCGGCGCACGGGCTCGCGTACCCGCTGCTCCTCTCGCCGTCCGGCGCGAAGTTCGGGAAGAGCGAGTCGGGCGATTCCATCTGGCTCGACCCGGGCCTCACCTCGCCGTACCGGTTCTACCAGTACTGGGTCGACGCCGACGACCGGGACGTCGGGCTCTACCTCCGCTGGTTCACCCATTTCGACCGACCCCGGATCGAGGAGCTCGAGGCGGAGCATGCGGCGGCGCCGGAACGGCGGAGCGCGCAGCGGGCCGTCGCCCGCGAGGTGACGCAGCTGACGCACGGACGGGCCGCCGTGGAGCGGGTCACGCGGGTCAGCGAGATCCTCTTCGGCGGCGACCCGCTCGCCGCCGACGCGCAGACGCTCGCGGACCTCGCCGCCGAGATCCCGGCCGCGCCGTGGCCGGAAACCGCGGCGCGCCTCGACGTCGTCGCGATCCTCCTCGCGACCGGGACGGCGGCGTCCCGCGGCGAGGCGCGCCGCCTCGTCGAGCAGGGCGGAGTCCACCTCAACGGCGCCCTCGCGCGCGATCCGGCCGCGACCGTCGGGACGGACGACCTGCTCGCCGGGCGGTACCTGCTCGTCCGGCGCGGGAAGCGCGACCAGCGGGTCCTCGTCCGGGGGCCGGGAAGGGAGTGACGGTGGCGTCGCGCGGGCACGTGCAGGTGATCTCCGGCTGCATGTTCAGCGGGAAGACGGACGAGCTCATCCGGCTCCTCCGCCGGGCGGAGATCGCCCGCCGGAGGATCCTCCTCGTCCGGCCCACGATCGACGACCGCACGGAGCTCCAGGTCGTCCGCAGCCGCTCGGGGGCGGCGTTCCACAGCACTGCCGTCACGGATCCGGTGGAGATCGAGGCTCTCGCGAAGGACGCCTGGGCCGACCTCATTGCCGTGGAGGAGGCGCAGTTCTTCGCCGACGGCCTCGTGGAGGTCGTCGAGCGGCTCGCCGCGGCCGGCCGGACGGTCGTCTGCTGCGGGTTGAACACCGACTTCCGCGGGCGACCGTTCGGTCCCATGCCCCGGCTCCTCGCGATCGCCGACGGGATCACCTCGCTCACCGCGATCTGCACGGTCTGCGGGGAGGAGGCCACCCGGACGCAGCGCCTCATCGACGGACGGCCGGCCGGCGCCGACGAGCCCGTCGTCGTCGTCGGGGGCCTCGGCGGGTCGACGCCGCGGCGCGAGACGTACGAGGCGCGCTGCCGCGCCCACCACGAGCTGCCCTGAGGGATCGTCCGTCGCGGCCCCCGCCGAGGCGCCCGCCTCAGGGGGCGTGGCGGTCGCGGAGGACGGCGATGACGTCCGCCGGCCGGAGGCCGCGCTCGGCGAGGAGGACGAGGAGGTGGTAGAGGAGATCGGCGGCCTCGCCGGCGAGGGCCCCGCGCGTCGGCCCGCGATCGGCGCCCGTGGTCTCCGCGACCGCGTCGTCCTTCGCCGCCATGAGGACCTCGGTCGCCTCCTCGACGACCTTGCGGGCCGGCCCGTCGACTCCCGCGGCGAGGAGCCGCGCCGTGTACGAGCCGGCGGGCCGGCTGGCGGCCCGCGCGAGAATCGTCGCCCACAGCGCCTCGAGCCAGGCGAAGCCCTCGGCGGCCGCGGGCTCGGGGGACCCGGCCGGAGCAGCGGCGCCGTCGGCGTCGAAGCAGCTCCGCTCGCCACGGTGGCACGTCGGGCCGGCCGGGACGACCCGGGCGAGGAGGGCGTCGCCGTCGCAGTCGAGGGCGAGGTCGACGAGGCGCAGGGTGTTCCCGCTCGTCGCTCCCTTCCGCCAGAGCGTCCCCCGGGACCGCGAGTGGAAGTGGACGTCGCCCGTCGCGAGCGTCGCGACGAGGGCCTCGGCGTCGGTCCATCCGACCATGAGGACGCGGCCGTCGGTGGCGTCCTGGACGACGACCGGGGCGAGCCCGTCGGCGCCGAGCCGGACGGTGGCGGGATCGCGGAGGGACCCGGCGGGGGAGGGGGGCGACGGATCGTCGTGCCCGCTGCGCCCGGGCGTCACGCCGCCACTCCGGGCACGGGACGGACCGGCAGCCCCGCCGCGGCCATCGCCGCCTTCACGGCGGCGATCGAGTGCTGGCGGCGGTGGAAGATCGAGGCCGCGAGGACCGCCGACGCCCCGCCGTCACGGACCGCGGCGACGAAGTCGGCGGGGCCGGCCGCCCCGCCCGAGGCGACGACGGGCACCGGGACGCGATCGGCGATCGCCCGGAGGAGGGCGGTGTCATACCCCGACTGGGTGCCGTCACGGTCGATCGAGGTCACGAGGAGCTCACCGGCGCCCAGGGCCGCGGCCCGCGCCGCCCACGCGACCGCGTCGAGGCCGGTCCCCTCGCGGCCGCCCTTGACGACGACCTCCCAGCCGGGGGCGCCGCCGGGGGGCCCGGAGCGCCGCCGGGCATCGATCGCGACGACGACCGCCTGCGAGCCGAAGCGTCGGGCGCAGCGCCGCACGAGGTCGGGCGTCGCGACGGCCGCGGTGTTGAGGGACACCTTGTCGGCCCCGGCCCGGAGGACGTCGCGCATCTCGCGGACGGACCGCACGCCGCCGCCGACCGTGAGGGGCACGAAGGCCTTGCGCGCGGTCCGCTCGACGATGTCGAGGAGGGTGCCGCGCCCTTCCGGGGCCGCGGTGATGTCGAGGAACACGAGCTCGTCGGCTCCGGCGGCGGCATAGCGCTCGGCGAGCTCGGGCGGGTCGCCCTCGTCGACGAGGTCGACGAAGCGCGTCCCCTTGACGACGCGGCCGGCCGCGACGTCGAGGCAGGGGATGACCCGGACGGCGAGCATCAGGGTTCACTCCGCGGCGCGGGCGCCTCCGCCCGGCCCGGGGGGCCCGCGGCGGCTCCCGCGGCCACCGCCGCGGCGTCGAGGGGCCACGCCGCCACGAGCGAGACGAACCGCGCGAGGAGACGCAGCCCGTCGCGCCCGCTCCGCTCCGGGTGGAACTGGACCCCGACGAGGCGCCCCCGCGCGACGGCGCTCACGAAGTCCGCGCCGTGGTCGGTGACGGCGAGGGTGATCGCCGGCGCGGATGCCCCGGATGGGCGGGGCGCGTACGAGTGGACGAAGTAGAAGGGGGCGTCGGGGGCGATCCCGTCGAAGACGGGATGGTCGCGCGTCCGCCGGACCGCGTTCCAGCCGATGTGCGGGAGCCGGGGGGCGTCCCGGAGCAGTTCCGAGCGGCCGGCGAGGATGCCGAACGTGACCGCTCCGTCCTCGTCGCTGCCGTCGAAGAGGAGCTGCATCCCGAGGCAGATCCCGAGGAACGGGCGGTCGGCCGCGATCCACGCGCGGATCGGGCCCACGAGGCCCCGGCGCGCGAGGCGGGCCATCGCGGGCGCGGCGGCCCCGACGCCCGGCACGACGAGCCCGTCGGCGCCCTCGAGGTCCGCGGGCCGGCGGGCGATGACCACGGAGGCGCCGGCGACGCGGAGAGCCTGGTCGATGCTCACGAGGTTGCCGGCGCCGTAGTCGACGACGGCGATCCGGGTCACCCGAGGCTCCCCTTCGTCGACGCCGCGCCGGGGCGGCGCGGGTCGCGCTCGACGGCGACGCGGAGCGCGCGGGCGAGGGCCTTGAAGGCAGCCTCGGCGAGGTGGTGGTCGTTCCGCCCCGTCGCCCGGAGGTGGAGCGTCGTGCCCGACGTCCGGGCGAACGATTCGAGCGCGTGCTCGACGAGCTGGGTCGGGAGGGCGCCGACGCGCTCGCCGCGGAACGGGAGGTCGAGGACGGCGTACGGCCGGCCCCCGACGTCGACGACAGCCGTCGCGATCGCCTCGTCCATCGGGACGGACGCCTCCCCGAAGCGGGCGATGCCGGAGCGGTCGCCGAGCGCCTCGGCGAAGGCCGCCCCGAGGACGAGGGCGACGTCCTCGACCGTGTGGTGCTCGTCGACGACGAGGTCGCCGGTGGCGCGGATGTCGAGGTCGAGGAGGGCATGGTGGGCGAGGGCGGAGAGGAGGTGGTCGAAGAAGCCGACGCCCGTCGCGATCGCCGCCCGGCCGGCGCCGTCGAGGTCGAGGGAGACGGTGATGTCGGTCTCCCGCGTCCGCCGGATCGCCGTGACGCGGCGGGCATCCCGGGCGGTGACGACGAGGGAACCGAGCGGGGTCGTCACGGGCGGGATCCCTCGGAGCGCGCGGCGCCGGGCGAGGCCGACGTCCCGTCAGCGCCCGCGACGATCTCGGCGAGCGCGGCGAGGAGGACGTCGTCCTGGGCCTCGTCGCGGACCGTGAAGCGGAGGTGGCCGGCGAGCGGATGGTCGGCCGCGAACGTCCGGGGGACGAGGCCGCGGGAGAGGAGCCTCTGGGCAACGAGTTCCGCCCGGGCCGGGCCGCCGAGATCGACGAGGAGGAAGTTCGTCACCGACGGCCGGGCGGGGATCCCGAGCCGCGCGAGGCTCCGTGCCACGCGGTCCCGCTCGCGGGTCACGCGGGCGACGTTCGCGGCGAGGGCCTCCCCGTCGGCGAGGGCGGCGGTCACGACGGCGACGGACGGGACGGCGACGGACCCTGGGGGTCGGTACGGCTCGACATCGGCGAGGATCTCGCGGTGGGCCACGGCGAAGCCGACCCGCATGCCCGCGAGGGCGTAGGCCTTCGACGCCGTGCGGACGACGACGAGCCGGGGGTACGCGTCGCGGAGGCCGACGAGCGAGCGCCCGTCGAACTCGGCATACGCCTCGTCGAGGACGACGACGGGCGCTGGGCGGGCGGCGTCGGCTGCGTCGGCGCGGAGGCCCGCGAGGAGCTCCTCGATCCTGCCATCCGGCTCCGGAAGGCCGGTCGGGTTGTTCGGGCTGCAGAGCCACACGACGGACGCCGCCCGGGCGGCCTCGCGCACGGCCGGGACGTCGAGCGCGTACCCGTCGGCCGCCGCCCGTCGGGGGACCGGGACGGGCCGCGCGCCGCGCTGCTCCGTGAGGATGCCGTACATCGCGTACGTCGGAGCGGGGACGACCGCCGTTCTGCCGGGGGAGAGGAACGCCTTCGCGACGAGGTCGAGGACCTCGTCGGCGCCGGCGCCGACGAGGATCTCATCGGGCCGGACGGCGTAGCGGGCGGCCGCCGCCGCGACGAGCGCGCGATAGTCGGACGGCGGGTACTCGGAGATCGACCGGCCGTACCTGCCGCCGCGGAGGATCCGCAGCGCGAGATCGGGCGGCGCCGGGGAGGTGTTGAGGTCGAAGCGGAGGACGCGGCCGAGGGGCACCCCATAACGCTCGGCGACCTGCTCGTCGGTCGCCTCCCAGGCGTACGCGGAGGGCCGGGTCGGGAGGGCCATCGTGACGGGCGTCGGGCTCATGCGACGAGCTTCTCGATCGGGAGGACGAGGATTCCCGAGGCGCCCGCAGCCTTCAGGCGCGGGAGGAGGCCCCAGACGTCGTCGGCGCCGACGACCGCGTGGATCGCGATCATCCCGGCATGGGCGAGGGGGATGACCGACGGGCTCTCGAGGCCCGGGAGGAGCGCCTCGAGCTCGGCGAGCCGCTCGGCCGGCGCGTTCATCATCACGTACTTCCGGCGCCGGCCCTCGAGGACCGCGCCGAGCATCGTGTCGAGCCGGGCGACCTCGTCGGCGCTCTCCCGGAGCGCCGCGGGGTTCCCGACGAGGACGGCCTCGGAGGCCAGGAGGTCGCCGATCGGCCGGAGGCCGTTCGTCGCGAGCGTGGCCCCGGTGGAGACCAGGTCGACGATCGCCTCGGCGAGCCCGAGGCGCGGCGCGACCTCGACGGCTCCGGACAGGGGGATGACCTCGACGTCGATCGCGCGTTCGGCGAACCAGCGGGTCGTCGCCCGCGGGTGGGAGGTCGCCACCCGGAGCCCGGCGAGGTCCTCGGCCGCGGCGAGCGGCGCGTCGCTCGGGACGGCCGCGGCGAGGCGGCACCGACCGTAGCCGAGGGGCCGCACGACGGGGAGTGTCGCGGCGGCCTCGGCCAGGAGGTCGCCGCCGGTGACCCCGAGGTCGGCGACGGCGTCGCGGACGAACTCGATGACATCGTTCGTCCGCACGAACAGGATGTCGATGGCGACGTTCTCGACCCGGCTCACGAGACTCCGATCGCGCTCCTCGAAGACAAGGCCGGCGTCGTGGAGGAGTTGCAGGGTGGGCTCGACGAGCCGGCCCTTGTTCGGCACCGCGAGGGTCATCCGCCCGCCGCTCATCGGACGCTCCGTGTGGCGTGGACGGGCGCCTCCGGGTACACGGTGCCGCGGGCCTTCGCGCGAGCGAGCGCCGCCCGGTACCCGCCCTCCCCGTGGTGGAGCCATGACGCGATCCGGGTGATCGTCGCCGTGCTGGCGCCCGTCCGCCGCGAGATCTCCGCGTAGTGGAGGCCGGCGTCGAGCTGCCGGACGACCGCCCAGCGCTGGCCCAGGTCGCGAAGCTCCCCGAGCGTGCAGAGGTCGCGCAGGAAGGCCGTCGCCTCGGCGCGGTCGGGGAGGTCGAGGATGCTGTCGACGAGCGCGTCGAGGTCGGCGGTCTGCCAGGCATCCGGACGGGGCTGCATCGGTCGGGCCTCGTTGAGCAAGGTGGAAACGTAGTAGCGTGATACTACGCTATCATGCTTGCATGGTAGTGCGCAAGCAGGCATCGGACGACGGCTTCGCGGTCCTTCCGGCGATCGACCTCCGGGGTGGCCGCGTCGTGCGGCTCGTGCAGGGCGACTTCGGGCGCGAGACGGTGCACGGCACGGATCCGCTCGCTGTTGCGGAGGGCTTCCTGGGGGACGGCGCGCGGTGGCTCCATGTCGTCGACCTCGACGGCGCGCGCGATCCGGCGCACGGCCAGGCTGCACTCGTCCGCACGATCGTCGAGGCGGTGGGGGAGCGGGCGCGGGTCGAGGTGTCCGGCGGCCTCCGTGATGAGGTGGCGGTCGGCGCAGCGCTCGGCGCCGGTGCGGCACGGGTCGTCGTGGGAACGGCCGCGCTCCGCGACGCGGGGCTCGCGGCGCGCCTCGTCGGCGCGCACGGTCCCGCGCGGGTCGCCGTGGCCCTCGACGTCCGTGGCGGCCGGGCGGTCGGCCACGGGTGGCAGGGCGACGTGGCCGGCATGCCGGTGCTGGAGGCTCTCGAACGCCTCGCCGACGCCGGGGTCGCGACGTTCGAGGTCACCGCGATCGACCGGGACGGCACGCTCGGCGGCCCGGACCTCGCGCTCCTCGCCCGGCTCGTCGACCGGGATCGCGGCGCGATCGTGGCGTCGGCGGGGATCGCGTCCCTGGCCGACCTCCGCGCCGTCCGTGCTCTCGGATGCGCGGGCGCGATCATCGGACGCGCCCTCTACGAGGGGACCCTCGCCCTGTCGGACGCCCTTGCGGAGACGGCCGGCGGTTGGGACGTCCGACAGGGCCCCGGAGGCCCCTCCGCAAGCGGACGACGGGACGGCCCGGTCAGTGGCCGGCCGCCTCGCTCTCCTTCCGGTGGGCGTCGATGACCTTCTCCGCGAGGTGGGCCGGGACGTCCTCGTAGTGGTCGAGGGTCGAGGTGAACGTGCCCCGCCCGCCGGTCAGCGAGCGGAGCTCGGTGGCATAGCTGAAGAGCTCGGCCTGCGGCACCTGGGCGGTGATCACCTGCATCCCGTCGTTCGTGACGTCCATCCCGAGGACGCGTCCACGCCGCCCGTTGAGGTCGCGGTTCACGTCGCCCATGAACCGCTCGGGAACGCGGATCGCGACGTTCATGATCGGCTCCTGGAGGACCGGCCTGCACTCCATCACGCCCTTCTTGAGGGCCATCGAGGCGGCGAGCTGGAACGAGAGGTCGTTCGAGTCGACGGTGTGGAAGGAGCCGTCGTAGAGGGTCGCCTTGAAGTCGACGAGCGGGTAGCCGGCGAGGATCCCCTCGGCGGCCGCCGCGCGGACGCCCTTCTCGACGCCGGGGAAGTAGTTCTTCGGGACGGTGCCGCCGACGACCCGTTCGGCGAAGGCGACCCCGCCCTCCGGGTTCGGCTCGATCTCGAGCCAGACATGCCCGTACATCCCGTGGCCGCCGGTCTGCTTCTTGTACTTCCCCTCCACCTGGGTCCTGCCGCGGATCGTCTCCCGGTACGGGATCTTCGGGGTGTGGGTCGCGATCGCCGAGCCGAACTTCCGCTTCAGGCGCTCGGTGATGACGGCGATCTGCGTCTCGCCCATCGTGACGAGGAGCTGCTCGCCGGTCGCGCTCCGCTCGACGCGCACCGAGGGCTCCTCCTCGAGCATCCGCTGGAGGGCCGGGCCCATCTTGTCGAGGTCCGCCTTCGACTGGGGCTCGATCGCGACGACGAGCGTCGGGTTCGGGTACCTGGGGCGGTCGAGGACGAACGGGCGCTCCTTCGTCGACAGGGTGTCGCCGGTGGCCGTCGCCGCGAGCTTCGCGACGGCGCCGATCTCGCCGGCCCGGAGCTCGCCGACCGGCTCCTGCTCCTTGCCGTGGAGGCGGAGGAGCTGCCCGATCCGCTCGTCCTCGCCCTTCTCGGCGTTCCAGGCGTGGGCCTGGCTGCGGAGCGTGCCGGAGAGGACGCGGAGGTACGTCAGGCGGCCGACGAACGGGTCCGCCGTCGTCTTGAAGACGCGGGCGAGGAGGGGGCCAGCGGCGTCCGGGGCCACGTCGATCCGATCGCCCGACTTCGGCTCGCGGGCGGCGACGGGGGGCTCCTCCGACGGGGTGGGGAGGTAGCGGACGATCGCGTCGAGGAGCCCGCGGAGCCCGATCCCCTTCGTGGCGCTCGCGACGAGCACGGGGGCCAGGATCGAGTCCCGGACGCCGCGGTGGAGGCAGGCGTCGAGCTCCGCGTCCGTGATCTCCTCGCCCTCGAGGTACTTCGCAAGGACGTCGTCGTCCGCCTCGGCCGCGGCCTCGAGGAGCTGCTCGCGACGCGTGGCGACCTCGGCCTCCATCTCGGCCGGGATCGCGGCCTCGACCTCCTGCCTCCCGTCCCAGCGGTAGGCCTTGCGGTGGACGAGGTCGACGTACCCGGCGAACGTGTCGGCCTTCCCGATCGCGAGCTGGAGCGGCGCGATCTTCGTCCCGAAGGCTTCGCGGAGGGCGTCGAGGACGGCCGCCGGGTCGGCGTTCTCGCGGTCGCACTTGTTGACGACGAAGAGGGCGGCGGTCCGGTTCGCCCGCCCGAGCGCGATGGCGTTCTCCGTCCCCGCCTCGACACCCCCGGTCGCATCGACGCAGACGACCGCCGCATCGACCGCCTGGAACCCCGCCACGACCTCCGCGCTGAAGTCCGGGTAGCCGGGCGTGTCGACGAGGGTCACGAGGTTGCCCTCGTCGTCGAGCGAGGCGACCGCGAGCGAGAGCGACATGTGGCGCCGCTGCTCCTCCGGCTCGAAGTCGAGCGTGGTCGTCCCGTCCTCGACGCGACCCTGGCGGGAGATGGACCCGGTCCGGAAGAGGAGCGCCTCGGCGAGCGTCGTCTTCCCGGCACCGGCGTGGCCGGCGAGGACGACGCTGCGGAGGTGGGGGGTGTCGACGCTCTTCGTGGTCATGGGCTCGAATCGACCTCGTAGGGCGGGCTGGGCGCCCGCGGCGGGACGTCGCGACGCAGCGCCCAGTGGCGCCGGGGGCAGCCGGACCGGGCGTTCCGAGCATGATAGTCCGCTATACTCCGGCCCGATGTCCGGTCATTCGAAGTGGTCGCAGATCAAGCGCCAGAAGGGCGCCAACGACGTCCGGCGCGGCGCCATCTTCACGAAGATGGGACGGGAGATCGCCGTGGCGGCGCGCGCCGGCGGCGGGGACCCCGACGGCAATTTCCGCCTCCGCCTCGCGATCGAGAAGGCCCGCGCCGTGAACATGCCCGCGGACACGATCAAGCGGGCGGTCGAGAAGGCCACGGGCGGCGGCGAAGGCGAGCAGTTCGAGGAGATCGTCTACGAGGGCTACGGCCCGGGCGGCGTGGCGGTCCTCGTCGAGGCCGCGACCGACAATCGGAACCGCACGGCAGCCGAGGTGCGCTCGATCTTCAGCAAGGCCGGCGGCCAGCTCGCCGGCTCGGGCGCCGTCGCCTGGCAGTTCGAGCAGCGCGGCGTCGTGGCGGTCCCGCGGGCCAGCGCCGACCCCGACGAGGTGGCCCTCCTGGCGATCGACGCCGGCGCGAGCGACGTCGAGACGACGACCGACCCGCTCGAGATCTACACGGAGCCGGGCGACCTCGAGGGCGTCCAGAAGGCGCTCCTCGCCGCCGGCGTCGCCATCGAGTCGGCCGACACGGCGATGATCGCGAAGCAGACGGTCGCCGTGGACGCCGCCCGGGCGCGCCAGAACCTCCGCCTCGTCGAGCACCTCGAGGACCTCGAGGACGTGCAGCGGGTCACGAGCAACCTCGAGCTGACGGACGAGATCCTCGCCGAGGTCGCCGGGTGATCGTTCTCGGGATCGATCCCGGGACCGCCTCCCTCGGCTACGGGCTCGTCGACCGGACCGGGAGCCGGCTGCGGGCCGTCGACTTCGGCGTCTTCGAGACGAGCGCCGACCTGCCGCTCCCCGAGCGCCTCCTCGCGATCCACACGTTCATCCAGGACCTCGTCGAGCTCCACGGGCCGACGTTCGTCGGCGTCGAGCGCATCTTCCACTCGCGGAACGTGCAGACCGCCGTCGCCGTCGGCCATGCCCGCGGCGTCGTGCTCCTCGCCGCGGCCGAGCACGGACTCGAGATCCGCGAGATGACCCCCTCCGAGGTGAAGATGGCCGTCACCGGCTACGGGGCGGCCGACAAGGGCCAGGTCGGCCGGATGGTCGCGGCGATCCTCGGCCTCCCCGAGCCGCCGCACCCCGACGACGCGGCAGACGCGCTCGCGATCGCGATCTGGACGGCGAACCGCGAGCGGGCCGGCGTGCGGATCAACGCGGGGATCCTGGACCGGGCCGCGGCCGCGCCCCGGCGGGCCGGGGAGACCCCCTACGAGCGGGCCGTCCGCGAGGCCGTCGGTCGCGAGGAGCGGATGCTCGAGGCGTGGGACGGGTCGGGGTCGAGCGGCGACCCATCCCGGGGCGCCCGGCCGTCCACGCGCCGCGCGCGCGCCGCCGATCCCGCCCGCGCGCGATGATCGCCTCGCTCGACGGGATCGTCGCCGCCGTCTCCGCGGACAGCGTCGTCGTCGAGGTCGGCGGCGTCGGCTACCGGGTCTTCGCGGCGCCGGCGGTCGTCGCCGCGGCGGAGCCGGGCCGGCGCCTCAAGCTCCACACCCACCATCTCGTCCGGGAGGACGTCCAGGCCCTCTACGGCTTCCGCACCGTCGAGGAGCTCGGGTTCTTCGGGCTCCTCCTCACGGTCGGGGGCGTCGGGCCGAAGGTCGCCCTCGCGATCCTCGGGAGCCGCCCGGTCGCCGAGCTCCAGCTCGCGATCCTCGCCGGTGACGAGGCGGCCCTCACGTCGATCTCCGGCGTCGGGAAGCGCCTCGCCGGCCGGATCATCCTCGAGCTCCGGGAGAAGGTCGCCGCGGCCGGGACCGCGGCCGCCCTGCCGGGGGCGGCCCGGGGGGCGGGCGGACCGACGGAGGGCGACGTCGTGGCCGCCCTCCAGGCGCTCGGCTACACGCTCGCCGAGGCACGCGAGGCGGGGCGGGCGGCCGCCGCGGCGGGCCCTGGCGCGAGCCTCGAGGACCGCGTGAAGGCGGCCCTCCGCGCGATCTCCGGCGGGGCCGCCTGACGCCGCGCGGGGCTCGGCGGCCGGTTCGAACATCCGTGCGAAACCGGCGCGGCGCGTGCTAGACTGCCTTCGATGACCGAGCCCTCCGGCTTCCTCGCCGCGGACCTCCTCGACGACACGGAAGTCGCCATGGAGCGCTCGCTGCGGCCGCGGTCGCTCGACGAGTACCTCGGCCAGCGCGAGGTGAAGGCCGGGCTCTCCGTCCTCCTCGCCGCGGCGCGGAATCGGGGAGAGGCCGCGGACCACGTCCTCCTCCACGGGCCGCCCGGCCTCGGCAAGACGACGCTCGCGACGATCATCGCCCGCGAGCTCGGGGTGAACATCCGCTACACGTCCGGTCCTGCGATCGAGCGGGCCGGCGACCTCGCCGCCGTCCTCACCTCGCTCGACGAGCGGGACGTCCTCTTCATCGACGAGATCCACCGCCTCAACCGCGCCGTCGAGGAGATCCTCTACCCGGCGATGGAGGACTTCGCCCTCGACGTCATGATCGGCAAGGGACCGTCGGCGCGTTCGCTCCGCCTCACGCTCCGGCCGTTCACCATCGTCGGCGCCACGACCCGGGCCGGCCGGATCAGCGGGCCGCTGCGGGACCGCTTCGGGGCCGTCTACCGCCTCGACTTCTACGCCGACGAGGACCTCGTGGCGATCGTCCGGCGCTCGGCACGGATCCTCGGCATCGAGGTCTCCGACGACGCCGCCGTGGCGATCGCCGCCCGCGGGCGGGCGACGCCGCGGATCGTCAACCGGCTCCTCAAGCGCGTCCGCGACCATGCCGAGGTGCACGGGGACGGGCGGATCACGCTCGCCGCCGTCGAGGAGGCGATGCGGGTCCTCGAGATCGACGCGGCCGGGCTCGACGCGACCGACCGGCGCCTCCTCGCCGCGATCGTCCAGAAGTTCGGCGGTGGCCCGGTCGGCGTGGGAGCGCTCGCCGCCGTCCTCGCGGAGGAGGTCGAGACCGTCGAGGACGTCTACGAGCCGTACCTCCTCCGGATGGGCCTCCTCGACCGGACCCCCCAGGGCCGCGTCGCCACGGAGCGCGCCCGGTCCCATCTCGCGGCCCTCGGCTACGAGGTCCCGCCCCGCCGCGCGGAGCGCGAGCCGACGATCTGGGGCGTCGTCGCGACGCCGGACGCCGCGGCCGCCTTCGACCCCCCGGCCGACCTCCCCGAGGCCTGATCCCGACCGTGCCGGGCGCCGCCCGCTTCGAGGTCATCGTGCCGCCTCCCGCCGACGGCGCGACGCGGGCGCGCCTCGGGCGGCTCGACCTGCCGCACGGGAGCGTCGAGACGCCGGCGTTCATGCCCGTCGGGACGAACGCGACGGTGAAGGCGCTCCACCCGGACGACCTCGAGGAGGCCGGGGCCCGGATCGTCCTCGCGAACACGTACCACCTCTACCTCCGGCCCGGCCACGAGCGGATCGCGCGCCTCGGCGGGCTCCACCGGTTCATGGGGTGGGAGCGGCCGATCCTCACCGACTCCGGGGGGTTCCAGGTCGTCTCGCTCGGGCCGCTCAACGTCGTCGACGACGACGGGGCGACGTTCCGGAGCCACCACGACGGCTCGCCGCACCGGCTCACGCCGGAGCTCTCGATCGCGATCCAGGAGGCGCTCGGTGCTGACGTCGCGGTCGCCTTCGACCAGCCGGTCCCCCCGGCGTCGACGGATCCCCGCGACGTTGCCGTCGCCGCCGAGCGGACGCATCGCTGGGCCGAGCGCTCGCTCGCGGCGCACCGGCGAGACGACCAGGCCCTCTTCGGGGTCATCCAGGGCGGGCTCGACCCCGGCCTCCGGCGGCGCTCGACGTCGTTCATCGCGGGGCTCCCGTTCGACGGCCTCAACATCGGCGGCCTCGCCGGGGACGAAACGCCGGCCGAGCGCGCGGCCGTCCTCGACGTCGTCGTCCCGCTGCTCGACGGCGACCCGCGCGTCCGGTACCTCATGGGGCTCGGCTCGCCCCTCGACCTCCTCGACGCGGTCGACCGCGGCGTCGACCTCTTCGATTCCGTCCTCCCGGCGCGGGTCGCCCGGAACGCCCAGCTGTGGATCCCCGGCGGCCGCCTCAACCTCCGCAACGAGCGGTTCCGCGACGACCCGCGGCCGATCCAGGACGGCTGCCGCTGCCTCGCCTGCCGGCGCTTCTCGCGGGCGTACCTCGCCCATCTCTTCCGCGCCGGAGAGCTCCTCGCCTACCGGCTCGCGACTTGTCACAACCTGACCTTCACCCTAGACTTCATGGCCGGGATCCGGGCCGCAGTGCGCGCCGGGACCTTTCCTCAGCGCCTCCCCGAGCTGCGCTCGCACGCGAGCCAGCAACGTCGCGACGAAGCGGCGGTGCAGTCGGGGTGAAGGCCGTTTCGCTACGCTCGATGCCCGCGGAGGCGCTCGACGATGGGAACCCGGGACCGACCTCACCGCGAAGTGAAGAAGAAGCCGAAGGCGGCCGACGCGAAACCGAAGCTGCAGCCGTTCCTCGAGCCTCCCCAGAGCGTCGAGGTCATCAAGCCGAAGCGCAAGCCGCGGACCGTCGAGGAGGCGGACGAGGGCTGAGAACCCGGGCGGGCGCGACGTCGTCCGAGCCTCCGGGGCCGTGGGCACGGACAGGAGCGTGACGAGATGGCGTTGACGGGAGACCGGCGGGTCGAGCAGGCGAACGGAGCCGGCGGCGAGCGGACGAAGGCCGTAGAGGCCGCGATCCTCGCGATCGAGAAGCAGTTCGGGCGCGGCTCGATCATGCGCCTCGGGTCGGCGGAGCGGCAGCAGGTCGACGCGATCCCGTCCGGGTCGATCGCCCTCGACCTCGCCCTCGGAGTCGGCGGGATCCCGCGGGGCCGGATCACGGAGATCTTCGGGCCCGAATCGTCCGGCAAGACGACGGTCTGCCAGCATGTCATCGCCGAGGCCCAGCGCCGCGGCGGCGTCGCCGCGTTCATCGACGTGGAGCACGCCCTCGACCCGGGGTACGCCCGGGCGTGCGGGGTGAACGTCGACGAGCTCCTCGTCTCCCAGCCGGACACCGGTGAGCAGGCCCTCGAGATCACCGAGACGCTCATCCGCTCGGGCGGCGTCGACGTCGTCGTCGTCGACTCGGTCGCGGCCCTCGTGCCGCGCGCCGAGATCGAGGGCGAGATGGGGGACTCGTTCGTCGGCATCCAGGCCCGGCTCATGAGCCAGGCCCTCCGCAAGCTCACCGGTGCGGTCAGCCGGTCGAACACCTCCCTCGTCTTCACGAACCAGCTGCGCGAGAAGATCGGGGTCATGTTCGGGAATCCCGAGATCACCCCGGGCGGCCGGGCCCTCAAGTTCTACGCCTCCGTCCGGCTCGAGATCCGTCGCGTCGAGACGATCAAGGTCGGGACGGAGTCCGTGGGGAACCGGGTCCGGGTGAAGGTCGTGAAGAACAAGGTGGCCCCGCCGTTCCGGGTCGCCGAGTTCGACGTCATGTACGGCGAGGGGATCAGCCGCGAGGGGGGGCTCCTCGACGTCGGCGTGGCGATGAGCGTCGTGAGCAAGACCGGGGCGTGGTTCACGTTCGGCGAGACGCGGCTCGGCCAGGGGCGCGAGGCGGCGAAGGGCTTCCTCCGCGAGAATCCCGCGATCAGCGCGGAGATCGAGGGCCGGATCCGGTCGGGGATGTCGAGCGCCGAGATCCCCGTCGAGGGCATCGAGGAGGCCGAGTAGCGCGGCGCGGCTCCCCCGGCCGTGGCCCGCAGGCCCCGCGAGTCGCCCGTCGACCGCCGCGCGCGCCGGGCGGCGGTCGACGACCCCGCGGTCGTCCTCGACGCCGCGGCGCGCTTCCTGGAGGTTCGCCCGAGGTCGATCGCCGAGGTCGGGCGGCGGCTTCGCGACGCCGGCTACCGCCCGGACCTCGTGGAGGCGGCCATCGCCCGCCTCGCCGACCTCGGCATGCTGGACGACGCCGCGTTCGCCCGGGCCTGGGTCGAGTCGCGCGACCGCGCCCACCCGCGCGGGGAACGGGCGCTCCGCGCCGAGCTGCGGCGCAAGGGGATCGCCGACGCGATCGTCGTCGCCGCCCTCGAGGATCGTGCCGAGCCGCGCCCCGGCGGGGCGGCCGGCGCCGTGGAGGGGGACGCCGACGCGGCGGCCGCCGCGGCGCTCCTTGCCCGGCGCGGGGCGGCGCTCCTGCGCGAGCCGGATCCGCGGCGCCGGCGGGCGAAGGCGTACGCCCTCCTCGCCCGGAACGGCTTCGATGCCGACGTGTGCCGGGACGCCGTCGCGGCGTGGCTCGCCGGCGCAGCACCGGGCGAGGACGCCGCGCTCGACTCGTAGCCCATCCGGGGTCGTCGGCGTCGTCCCGGGCCGGGACCCCTCCGTTGCGGGCATCCCATCCGGCACTGGACGCGCCCCGCGGCGGCGTTTGAATGGATGCGGGCAGTCCGTGGCCCATGAGGGGTGAGCGCCCGAGGTGGGCGCCGACCAGGAGCGGTGCCGGATGGACGACAACCTCGTCGAACAGGCCGGGCGCGGTGATCCGGAGGCCTTCGCGGCCCTCGTCCGCGGATGCGGCGATCGCCTCTACGCGATCGCCTGCCGGATCCTCCGCGACCCCGACCGCGCCGAGGACGCTCTCCAGCAGGCACTCATCCAGATCTGGGAGGACCTCCCGGGACTCCACGACCCGGCGAAGTTCGACGCCTGGACCTACCGGCTCGTCGTGCACGCGAGCTACCGGGAGGCCCGGCGATCGCGCCGCTGGACGTCACGGGTCCGGGAGATCACGGTCGACCCGCCCGGCGACGATCGCGTCGGCGAGGTCGCGGACCGCGACGAGGTCGAGCGCGCGTTCCGGCGCCTGACCCCCGAGCACCGGGCCGTGCTCGTCCTCCGCTACTTCATCGGCCTGCCGGTCACCGAGGTCGCCGAGGCGCTCGGCATCCCGGTCGGCACGGCCGGATCCCGACTGCATTACGCGGCGCGGGGCCTCCGCGCCGCGTTCGAGGCCGACGCCCGAGGCGTCGTCGCCTGGAGGACCACGGCGTGACGCGCGAGCAGCTCTTCGAGCAGCGACTGGCCGACTGGCTGGAGGACGGTCCCTTCGAGGCGCCCGAGCGGGCGCTCGAGGCCGCGATTCACCACGCGCGCGCCCATCCCCGCAGGCAGCGCCGCCTTGCCGGCCTGTGGAGGACTGCCATGACCCGCCTGCAGGTGTCCGGGGTGCAGCCCCGGCCGCCCCATCGCTTCAGCTTCGCCGCCGTCGCCGCGGCGGCTGTCCTCGTCCTCGGGGTCGTCGCCGGGGGAACGTACCTCATCGCGAACCGCGGGCCCGATGGCGGGCCGCCGGTCGCGGCGCCAACGTCCACCGCGACGGCGCCGCCCACGCCCGGGCCGTCGGTCGAACCGTCGCCGGCACTGCCGGCGGGCGTCATCGCCACGACGGGCCGTTCGACCTGCACCACCAGGGATCCCGGCGCCACGACGACCGTGGACGGCCTGGAGCGGCTGCGCGGACGGGTCGAAGTCTGCACCGTCACCCAGTCCGACCCTCGCGTCAGCGGCACCGAGACCATCGACTTCAACTACGAGGACCACGCCGACGGGACGTGGACCTACTGGGGCACGAGCCACCTCGAGAACGAGGGCGGTGCGTGGGCGGGCGTGTGGACCGGCTTCGGCCCGGACGACTACACGGCGAACCTCACGGTGTACCTGCAGGGCGAGGGCGGCTACGCCGGCCTCCAGTACCGCGGAACGGTCGTCCTCAGCGGCGCGGCCAGCGCCTACCCGGCGGAGGGCACGATCGAGCCGCTCGGCCCGGTCGAGTTCACGTCGACCTCGACCTGCACGGAGACCGTGGCGGGCGACACGCACAAGATCACCGTCGCCGGTCCCGACGGGAAACCGGTGACGGTGAGCGAGACCCTGGGTGGCGTCAACGTGTGCATCGAGACGGCCACCGACCCGCGGGCCAGCGGCACCTCGACGATCACCTTCAACATGCGCGAGGCCGCCGATGGCAGCTGGACCTACTGGGGCACGTCCGTGCTCGAGAACGCCGGCGGCTCCTGGACGAGCGTCTGGGATGGGGAGTCGGCCCCCGCCGCGTATGTCGCCAACCTCAGGGCGCGGGGGGTGGGGATGGGCGGGTACGCCGGTTCGACGTACCTCGCCTCTGTGCGCCTCTTCGGCGGCCCCAGCACGAACTGCAGCGGAACGATCGACCCGACGCCATAGGCGAGCCACCGGCCGCGCCACGAAGCGGGCCCCCGAGTCGCCGGCTGGCACTCGGGCGGCGGCGCCCGTGGCGCGGCCGGGCCGGCGTTTGACCCTCTGCGGCACCCGGCCGTACCCTGTGCGCAACCCGGTCGCCCCGGCGTCCGGCAGCGACGCATCCTTCATCCCGGCGAGCCCACGCCGGGGCCCGCTCCGCCCCGTCCGAGAGAGCGCGGCGGCCGGCCCGGCGTTCGCCGATTCCGCGATCTACTCGCCGGCCGCGCCCCGGCCGGACGGGAGGCGAGAGCACACCATGGACAACCCCGTCGTCGTGGCGGTGGCCCTCCTCGCGGCCATCGTCGGCGGCCTCGTCGTCGGATTCCTGGCGCGCGGCCGCTGGGCCAGCCAGGCGATGCGGGCGGCCCAGGAGAAGGCTGCCCGGATCGTCGCCGAGGCGCGGACGCAGCAGAAGGAGCTGATCCTCGAGGCGAAGGACGAGAAGCTCCGCCTCCAGCGGGAAGCGGAGGACGAGGCGCGGGCGAAACGGGCCGAGCTCTCCGCGCTCGAGCGGCGGCTCCTCGGCCGGGACGAGCAGCTCGATCAGCGGGCCGAGCTCCTCGAGCAGCGTGGCCGGAAGCTGCTCGAGCGGGAGCGCGAGCTCGAGCAGGCCACCGAGGCGGTCGCGCAGGCCCGGGCGGAGCAGATCCGGGCCCTCGAGCGGGCCGCGGGGATGACGGCGAAGGAGGCCCAGGCCCAGCTCCTCGAGGCCGTCCGTGCCGACGCGGAGAACGACGCCGTTCGCCTCGCCCGCTCGATCGAGCGGAAGGCCCGCGACGAGGCCCAGGAGAAGGCCCGCGAGGTCATCGTCACGGCGATGCAGCGGGTCGCGGCCGACCATACGGCGGAGCACACGGTCTCCGTCGTCCACCTCCCGTCCGACGAGATGAAGGGCCGGATCATCGGCCGCGAAGGGCGCAACATCCGGGCCCTCGAGCAGGCGACCGGCGTCGACCTCATCATCGACGACACCCCGGAGACCGTGGTCCTCTCCGGCTTCGATCCCGTCCGCCGCGAGGTGGCGCGGATCGCCCTCACGAAGCTCATGGCCGACGGCCGCATCCACCCCGGGCGGATCGAGGAGGTCGTCGCGAAGGCCCGGGCCGAGGTCGAGCTCGTCATCCGCCAGGCCGGCGAGACGGCCGCCTACGACGCCGGGGTGCCGGGCCTCCCGATGGAGGTCCTGCGCCTCCTCGGGCGCCTGAAGTTCCGCACGAGCTACGGCCAGAACGTCCTGAACCACGTCGTCGAGACGAGCCGCCTCGCCGCCGTCATCGCCGCGGAGCTCGGGGCGGACGTCCTCGCGGCGAAGACCGGCGGCCTCCTCCACGACGTGGGGAAGGCGGTCGACCACGAAGTCGAAGGCCCCCACGCGGCGATCGGCGCGCAGATCGCCCAGCGCCACAGCCTCTCGTTCAAGGTCGTGAACGCGATCGCCGCCCACCACCAGGAGGTCGAGTACGCCTGCGTCGAGGCCCCGATCGTGCAGGTCGCCGACGCGATCAGCGCGTCACGGCCGGGCGCGCGGGGCGAGTCGGTCGAGATGTACGTGAAGCGGCTCGAGGACCTCCAGGCGATCGCCGGGAGCTTCGCCGGGGTCGAGCGGACGTTCGCCGTGCAGGCCGGGCGCGAGGTCCGGATCCTCGTTCGCCCGGAAGAGATCGACGACCTCTCGGCGACGCGGCTCGCCCGCGACATCGTCCGGAAGATCGAGGAGTCGCTCACGTACCCGGGCCAGATCAAGGTGACGGTCATCCGCGAGACCCGCGCCGTCGAGTACGCGAAGTAGGGGAGGGGTGGCCACGCCGCGCCCGGCGCGCGCCTGCCGGGTCCTCCTCGTCGGGGACGTCATCGGGAAGCCCGGGCGGGACGCCGTCGAGCGGATCCTCCCCGAGCTCCGCGCGACCGAGGGGATCGACTTCGTCACCGCGAACGGCGAGAACCTCGCCGGGGGGATGGGCCTCACGACGCAGACGGCCGGCGGTCTGTTCGCGGCCGGCGTCGACGTCATCACGTCGGGCAACCACATCTGGGACAAGCGCGAGATCTACCCCGCGCTCGAGACCGACGAGCGAATCCTCCGCCCCCACAACTACGGGACCGACGGGGTCCCGGGCCGCGGCTGGGGCGTCTTCGAGGCCGCCGACGGCACCGACATCGCGGTCCTGAACTTCCAGGGCCGGACGTACATGATCCCGATCGAGAATCCGTTCACCGACGCGGACCGGCTCCTCGACGAGGCGGCCGACGCCCTCCCTCCGGTCCGGCTCGTCGACTTCCACTGCGAGGTCACGAGCGAGAAGAACGCCTTCGGGATCCACCTCGACGGGCGGGTGAGCGCGGTCGTCGGGACCCACACCCATGTCCCCACTGCCGACGAGCGGCTCCTCCCGAAGGGGACGGCATACCAGAGCGACGTCGGGATGACCGGCCCGCTCCACTCCGTCATCGGCTTCGACCCGGCGACCGTCCTGCCGCGGTTCATGAACGGGCTCCCGACCCGCTTCGAGGTCGGCGGCTGGCCCGTCGTCTTCAATGCCCTCCGCGTCGACGTCGACCCCGCGACCGGTCGGGCGCTCGCCGTCGAGCGGCTCCGGCGGGTCCTGGAGCACGCCTGATGCCGCGTGGCCGGGGGGCTCCGCTCGATGGCCGGGCGCGTCCCGCCGGCCCGGCGCGCGTCGACCTCCACACCCACACGCGCCGCTCCGACGGCGTCGCCGAACCGCGCGACCTCGTCGCCCAGGCGGTCGGTGCCGGCGTCACGCTCCTCGCGGTCACGGACCACGACACGCTCGCGGGCGTGCGCGAGATCCTCGCCGGGGGCGGCGTCCCGGCGGGCCTCGAGCTCGTTCCCGGCGTGGAGATCAACACGGTGGCCGCCATCCCCGACCTGCCTGACGGAGAGCTCCACCTCCTCGGCCTCGGCGTCGACCCCGACGACGAACGCTTCGAGGCGGTTCTCGCCGGCCAGCGCGCGCTCCGGGCGGCCCGCTTCGAGGGCATGGCGCGGCGGCTCCGCGAGACCGGAACGCCCGTGGACGCCGAGCTCGCGGATCTCGACCGGACGGCGACCCCCGCGCTTGGCCGACCGACGCTCGCGCGGGCCCTCGTCCGCGCGGGGCACGCCGCGGATGTCGGTGACGCGTTCGCCCGTCTCGTCGGCCGAGGAGCGCCGGCCTACCTGCCCCGCGACGGGATCGGGCCGGCCGTGGCGATCCGGGCGATCCGGGAGGCCGGCGGCCTCGCCGTCCTCGCCCACTTCTCGGAGGCGCCGCGACGGCTCGCCATCGTCGACGAGCTCCGGGCGGCCGGCCTCGGCGGCCTCGAGGTCCACTACCGCGCGTTCGACCGGGCGACCGTCGAGGCGCTCGCCACCGTGGCGGCGGCTCGCCGGCTCGTGGCGACCGGCGGGAGCGACTACCACGGGGACGAGGGCCCGTACGCCGTCGCCCATGCCGAGCTCGCCGTTCCGGACGACGTCGCCGCGCCCGTCCGGGAGGCCCTCGCGGCGGCGCGGGCGTTGCGGGCGTCGCGGCCCGCTGCGACCGTCCCGCGATGAGCGTGCGCGCGCTCCCGGTCCTCGACCTCGTCCCCCCGTCGCCGGCCGCCGAGCCGCGCCGGGCCGCGCTGCCCGAGGACGCGCGCGTCGTGGAGTTCCGGCCGGAGGACCAGGCCCTGCCGCGCTTCTGGATCTGGACGCTCGGCTGCCAGATGAACCGGAGCGACTCGGAGGAGATGGCGGGGCGCCTCCTCGGGGCCGGCTGCGCCGAGGCCCCCGCGATCGACGAGGCGGACCTCGTCGTCATCAACACGTGCGCGATCCGCGAGGCGGCAGAGGCGAAGGTCATCGGCCGCCAGGGGACGCTCCAGGCCCTCAAGGAGGCGCGGCCGGGCGTGCGGATCGTCCTGACGGGCTGCGCCGTCCGGGAGCGGGACCGGGCGGGGCTCGCCCGGCGCTTCCCGGCGGTCGACCTCTTCCTCCGCCCGGACGAGGAGCCGGAGCTCGTCGAGCGGCTCGGACTCGCCTCGCTCCAGGCGCCGGTCGGGCTCGGCGCCGGTCCGCAGGTCGTGGGGGCGGGAGGCCCGCTCCCCGCCGCCGCGATCGTTCGCCCCGGCGACGCCGACGTCGCGGGGGCCCGCACGGCGGCGACGACGGTCGTCAAGGGCGTGCCGGTCTCGGCCGCCGACCACCTCGCGGCCTCGCGGGCCGCCGCGGTAGCCAGAGACACGGTACGCCGCGAATCGGCGGTCGCGGCGTGGCTGCCGATCATCTACGGCTGCGACAAGACGTGCACGTACTGCATCGTTCCCTTCAGCCGGGGCCCCGAGCGGAGCCGCCCATTCGACGAGGTCCTCGCCGAGGCGCGATCGCTCGCGGCGGCGGGCTACCGCGAGGTCGTCCTCCTCGGGCAGAACGTGAACAGCTACGGCCATGACCTGCCCGCGGACGCGCGCTTCGCCGACGTCGGCGAGGCGCGGACGGCGGGGCGGCGACTCGACCGCCAGGGCCGGCCCGACCTCGCCGAGCTCATCCGCGCGATCGACGGGATCCGCGACGCCGGCGGGCGTCCGGCGCTCCCGCGGCTCCGCTTCGTCACCTCCCACCCCTGGGACCTCTCCGACCGCCTCGTCGAGGCGATGGCGGCCTGTCCGTCGGTCTGCGAGGCCCTCCACCTCCCGGTCCAGTCCGGGGCCGACGCGGTCCTCCGGCGGATGGGCCGCCAGTACACGATCGATCACTACCGCGAGCGCCTGGCGCGGATCCGCGCGACGATCCCGGGCATCTCCCTGAGCACGGACGTCATCGTCGGCTTCTGCGGCGAGTCGGAGGATCAGTTCGAGGCGACCCTCGACCTCCTCCGCACCGTGGGCTTCGACCAGGTGTTCGCGGCCGCCTACTCCCCACGCCCCGGGACCCCGGCGACGCGCCTCGCCGACGACGTCCCGGCTGCCGTGAAGCGGGCGCGCCTCAACCGGCTCCTCGCGCTCCAGGAGGAGATCGGATTCGCGCGGAACCGGGCGCGCATCGGGAGCCGCGCGTCGGTCCTCGTCGACGCGATCGCCCGGCCGCGGGGGCACGAGCACGCCGACGCCGACGCCGACGGCACGGGCGCGCCGGAGGAGCGGGCCGCCGCGCCGGCCCTCCTCGCCGGGAGCGACCCGTTCGCGGGACCCCTCCCTGCCGGCTTCGTCCGCCTCTTCGGCCGCTCGCGGGAGAACCGGCTCGTCCACCTCGCGGGTCCCCCGGACCTCGTCGGGCAGATCGTCGAGGCGCGGATCGTCGGTGCCGGGCCGTACAGCCTCCGCGGCGTCCTCGCGTGACGGCGGGGGAGGGGAGCGCCGCGACGCCGCCCGCGCGCTCCGGCCCCGGGCACCCCGCGACCCCGCCCGCAGCCACCCGGCCTCCGCTCGTCGTGATCGGCGGCCCGACCGCGACGGGCAAGACGGCGCTCGGGATCGAGCTCGCGCTCCCGATCGCGGCCGCCGGCCGGCCGGCCGTCGTCATCTCCGCGGACTCGCGGCAGGTCTACCGGGGGCTCGATGTCGGGACGGCGAAGCCGACGCGCGCCGAGCGGCGCGGGGTGCCGCATTTCGGCCTCGACCTCGTGGACCCGGACGAGCCGTTCTCCGTCGCCGACTTCGCCGCTCACGCGGCGGACGTCCTGGGCGAGGTCGCCGCGGCCGGGGGCGTCGCGCTCCTCGTCGGGGGGACCGGCCTCTGGATCCGCGCCGTCGCCGACGGCCTCGCCCTCGACGACCTCCCCTGGGATCCCGCGCTCCGGGCCACGCTCGAGGCCGACCTCGTCGCAGACGGCCTGCCCGCCCTCGGCGCACGGCTGCGGCAGCTCGCCCCGGCCCTGGCCGCGACGGTCGACCTCCGCAACCCCCGCCGCGTCGTCCGGGCCCTCGAGATCGCGACCATCCGCGGGGACGGGCCCCGGCCGCCAGCCCGGGGGTACCCGGGGCCCCTCCTGCGGATCGTTGTCGACGTCCCCGACCACGCCGTCCACCGCGCGTGGATCGCCCGCCGCGCGGCGGAGCAGCTCGACGGTGGGATCCTCCCCGAGGCCGCCGCCCTCCGGGCCCGCTTCGACCCCGCGCTCCCGGCCTTCTCCGCGATCGGCTACCGCGAGGCGTGGGACCTCCTCGACGGCCGGCTCGACCGTGCCGGGTACCTCGCCGTCAACGTCCGCCGCAACGTCGCCTTCGCACGCCGCCAGCGGACGTGGTTCCGCCGG
>JAJZRQ010000022.1:0-3480 GCA_021802585.1 Chloroflexota bacterium | reverse complement strand
GGCCGGCGGGGGTCGGCCCCACGGGGGCGCGCAGGGTATCCTCCGGGCATGCCCCGCACGACCTCGATCGATCTCGCGCCGCCCGCCGAGAAGGCGTTCCTCGTCGCCGTCGACACCGGCGAGGATCCCGGCTGGACCGCGGAGGACAGCCTCGCCGAGCTCGCCGCGCTCGCCGAGACGGCCGGTGCCGACGTCGTCGGCGCCGAGTGGCAGAACCGTCGCCACGTCGACCCGAACTGGTACGTCGGGAAGGGGAAGGCGGAGGAGCTCGTGGCGGCGAAGGCCGAAACCGGCTACACGCTCCTCGTCGCCGACGACGAGCTGTCGCCCGGCCAGCAGCGCGCGCTCGAGGAGCTCCTCAAGGTCAAGGTCATCGACCGCAGCCGCCTCATCCTCGACATCTTCGCCCAGCACGCCCGAACCCACGAGGGGCGCCTCCAGGTCGAGCTCGCCCAGCTCGAGTACCAGCTCCCGCGCCTCACCCGGATGTGGACCCACCTCTCGCGGACGGGAGGCGGGATCGGGACGCGCGGCCCCGGCGAGACCCAGCTCGAGACCGACCGCCGGCTCATCCGGGAGCGGATCAAGAAGATGAAGGAACGGGTCGAGGACGTCCGCCAGCAACGGGCGACGGCCGCGCGGAGCCGCGACCGCCGGCTGATGTCGACGGTGTCGATCGTCGGCTACACGAACGCCGGGAAGTCGACGCTCCTCAACGCCCTCGTCGGGAGCGAGGTGGCGCTCGCCGAGGACCGGCTCTTCGCGACGCTCGACCCGACGAGCCGCCAGGTGCGGCTCGGCGAGGGGCAGGCCGCCATCCTCACGGACACGGTCGGCTTCATCCACAAGCTGCCCCACCAGCTCGTCGACGCGTTCCGGGCGACGCTCGAGGAGGTGGCCCGGGCCGACGTCCTCGTCGAGGTCGTCGACGCCTCGGACCGCCACGTCGCGGAGCACCGGGCGACCGTCCAGACGGTCCTGGACGAGCTCGGGGCAGGGGAGAAGCCGCGCCTCGCCGCGTTCAACAAGGCCGACCTCCTCGGCGCCGGCGGCGACGCGGCGCACGCCCCGATCGTGGGCGGGAGCGTCCTCATCTCCGCGACGACCGGCTACGGTCTCGACGCCCTGCGGACGGAGCTCGCCGCACTCCTCGCGTCCCTCTGGGAGGACGTCGACGTCGCCGTCCCGTACGCGGCCGGCGAGCTCCTCGCCCGGGTCCGCGAGCGCGGCGCCGTCGACCTCGACTACGGCGAGCGTGACGTCCGGGTCCGCGGGCGGATCGCCCCCGCCCTCGCCGGGGAGCTCCGCTCGGCCGCCGCGCAGTGGGCGGAGACCCTCCGCGAGTCGGCCGCCACGTGAGCTGCCGCCCGGACCTCCTGCGCCCGGACCTGCCGGGCCCCTTTCGCGCCGCCGCGGAACCGCGGCGCGTCGTCGTCGCGAAGCGGAAGCACGGCGACCGCGTCGACCGCTGGCGCTGGGCCGGCGACCTCGTGGGAACCGCCGGCCCCGGATGGCGGGTCGTCCGCCACGTCAAAGGGCGGGACGTCCGGATCCTCAGCGAGGCCGGCGACCCGGAGCCCGAGTCGACGATCACGTTCCGCTGGCTCGGCACGCAGGCCCCGGCGACGATCCTCGTGAAGCTCGACGAGGTCGGATCGCTCATCGAGGTGAAAGTCGACGCCGCGCTGCCCGTGCGCCTCCGCCGCGGGCGCCTCATCTTCGTCGACCTCGACGTCGACGTCGTGCGCGACGCAGCCGGGGTCATCGTCGTCCGCGACTGGGACGTCTTCGAGGAGCGCCTGCCTCTCCTCGGCTACACGGACGCCTCGCGAACGGTGGCGGCCGCGGGGGAGGCCTTCGGCCTTCGGCTCCTCGCCGCCTGGGAGCCGACCCTCGGGGCGGACATCGCGGCGATCCTCGCGGCGACGGCCACGCCCGTCGGGGCGGTCGCCGGGCGGTGACGGGCGGCCCGCGACGACCCTGGCTCCGCCGCGCCGGCCGACTTGATGCTGGGGGAGGGGAGACCGTCTTCTGTGGCGCGTCGTCCGGCGACGGCTGACGGCTCGGCGGACGACTCGACCCGACCTGGCCGCCCACGAGCGACTCACCCTGCGGTTCCTGCGCTGGGTCTGGCATTGGGACCGCCGGCACCCCGACTTCGCGGGCGAGATCCGCTCGCGAGCGGGCGACACGCCTGTGCTCATCGCGCGCGGCCGCGACGGAGTCGAGAAGCTGCTCGAAGCGGCGCAGATCCCGCGTTGATCGAAGCCCTTGAACTAGCGTTGTAGCATGCTACAACGGAGTGGCCAACGGTCGAGGCCAGCGAGGCAGAAGGGAGATCATGCCGCTGACGGTTCCCGAGGCCGCCCGGCGCACCGGCCGCAACCCCGAGACGATCCGGCGCTGGATCCGCGCGGGGAAGCTGCCCTCCCGCAAGGTTGGCACGCAGCACGTCATCGACGAGGACGACCTGGCCGACGCCATCCGTGGGGTGATGCCAGCGCCCCTCGCCGCGCCCGACCCGGCTCGGATGCCAGGCAATCGATCGATCCTGACGGCCCTGCACAAGGGTCGCGCGGAACGCGCGCGCCAGATCCAGGAGGCCGTGGCACCGTATCTCCCTGCCAGCACCGGCCGCTCAGCCGTTGCGGCCGACCCGTGGCTGCCGATGATCGTCGGACGCATCGTTCGCCTCGTGGATCCCGGGAGGATCGTGCTCTTCGGCTCTCGCGCGAGAGGGGAAGCCCGGGAGGACAGCGACTACGACCTGCTGGTGGTCGTCGAAGCGGTAGCGAACCGTCGCGCGATGCGCATCGCCATCCGTCGATCCTTCGAGGACCTGCCGGTGGCCGCCGACGTCGTCGTGGCCACCGTCGAGGAAGCTGACGGTCGTATTGCGGGTCGCCCAGCTGGCGTGGTCTATTGGGCGCTCCGGGACGGACGGGTCGTCTATGCCCGCGGCGATGCCGCCTGACGCGGCCACGTGGTCGCTTCGCATGGCGCTCGGCGACCTCGCTGCAGCGCGCGAGCTGATGACTGCAGAGGGAGTGGCGCCTCGTCACGTTGCCTACCTCGCCCAGCAGGCGGCGGAGAAGGCCCTCAAGGCGACCCTTACCCTCGAGGGCACCGAGCCACCCCTGACGCACGACCTGATCTTCCTCCTCGCGAGATGCCCGCAGGAGGCCAGGCTGCGCGACGTCGAGGTCGACATTGTTGCGCTCTCGGCTGCCCAGACGGCCGCCAGGTACCCGGACCCCGAGGATCTTCCGTACGACCATGACGAGGCCGGGCTGCTGGTAAGGGACGCAACGCGTCTCCTGGGCGCCGTGGGGGATCACTTCATCCGACGTGGCCTCGCCGGCACGGACCTGACGCCGGTCTGACCTCGCCGTCAATCGTCGGACGGTAACTTCCGATAATGCTAGTTATGTTTGTTTGAGAGGACCAGGACCGCCGGCGGCAGATTGATCTCGGATCGGA
>JAJZRQ010000114.1 GCA_021802585.1 Chloroflexota bacterium | reverse complement strand
CCTCCGGCCCGTGCGTGCCGCAGTCGTGGACGGCGTACCCGGCGTCCCCCAGCACCCGGCCGATCCGGTCCTTCAGCTCCCAGGCACCATGGTCGGCGCCGATCGCGATCGCCACTCCTCCCGGCGATGCCTCCGGCGCGGACGCCGGAGCCGGCGCAGGAGCGGCACCGCCCCCGGCGGCAGACGCCGCCCCGGCGGCAGACGCCCCGGCGGCAGACGCCCCGGCGGTGGCCGGCGCGGACGGAACCCCCGCCGGCGCCCCGGCCCCACCCTCGAGCGCGGCGTCGACGATCCGGCGGACGAGCTGGCGGACCTCGGCGGCGGAGGGCATCGGCGGCTCAGCCATGGGCGAGGACCCATGCGGCGGTCGCCTCGTCGGCGACGAGCTCGCGCAGGCAGCCGGCACGGAGCGCGGCGAGGGCGACCGGCCCGCGCCCGGCCCCGGCGGCGAGCCCGACGGTGAGCGGCTTCGCCCGGAGATCCTCGAGCGGGAGGCCGACGGTCCGCGCGTCGAGCGCGGGGAGGGCGATCCGGCCCTCGATCGTGAGGAACCGGCCGAGGATGTCGCCCACGGCGCCGGCGCCCGCGAGGGCGGCGACGTCGACGTCGTCGAGGTAGCCGGACGCGACGTGGACGCTGTCGGCCCCCAGGACGCCCATGCCGAAGACGGCGGTCCGCGCGGCCCGTGCCGCGGCGAGCGTCTCCCCGACGGCAGCGTCGTCCTCGAGGGCCCGACGGAGCTCGGCGGAGCCGACGATCGCGGGGGCGGCCATGAGGCGGATCCCGGCCCCGGTCGTCGTCCCGAACCGCTCGACGACCTCCTGGGCCCGCGTCGGGCGGGCGGAGCGCGAGATGGCGCCGTTGAGCTGCACGATCTCCGTCGCCGAGGTCCAGCCCGGGCGGAGGTGCGCCGCGAGCTCGAGCATCGTCCGGCCCCACGACACGCCGATCGCGCCCCCCGGGCGGAGCCCGGCGAGGCGGGCGGCCGCCGCCGCGGCGACCCGCTCCCGGGCAAGCGGCTCGTCATCGCCCGCCAACCCCGTGGCGGGGACGTCGACGACGACGGCCCCGCCGAGCCCGAACCGCTCGACGAGCGCGTCCTCGAGGGCGACGAGCCGGGCCGCGGGGTGGACGATCTCGATCCGCACGGCGGACTCGCGGAGCGCCCGCTCGAGGAGCCGCCCCACCTTGAAGCGGCTCACGCCGAGCCGCCGGCCGACTTCGTCCTGGGTGAGGTTCAGGCGGTAGTAGAGCTGCGCCGCGCGGAGCATGAGCCGGGTCTCGTCGGACGCCGGCGCGGCGGCCGCCATCGTGTCCGCGGCGGGGCGGACAGATCCGGGAGCCGAGGCGGAGGCAATGCTCATATGTGCAGCATGTTGCTCATGTGTTGCACAGCGTACCACCGGGGCTCGGCCTGTCAACAGCCGATCGCGTCGTCGGCCGGGGCCGGGCAGGGGGCCGGCGCCCGGGCACGCAGGCGCCGGATCGCGCACCGCGTGGTCGCGCCCGCGGCGGCGCCGGGGCTCAGGACCGGCGGTCGGTCCCCGGCCTCGTCCTGGGCTGGGCGGCGCCCGCCGGCGCGCCGACCGCCGGGCCGGGCTCGAGGAGCGCCGCCGGCGACACCGCGATCGACACCGCGGGCGTCGCGGCGCCGGGGGCGAGGGGCTCCGGGAGCGGTGCGCCGCGCGGCCGGATCGACAGCGCCGCCGGGCGCCGGGCGGCGGGGGCCGCGAGGTCCGCTCGACGGCGCAGCCAGAGCGCCGCCGCGCCGCCGACGACGATCGTCGCCGCGCCGCCGATCCCGAGCGCCGCCGCCGGGCCCAGCGCCGAGGCCAGGGCGCCGGCGAAGATCCCCCCGACGGGCGTGGAGCCGGCGAAGATCGTCGTGAAGACGCTGAGGACGCGGCCGCGCAGCTCGTCGGGGACGACCGACTGGATGAGCGTGTTTGCGTTCGCGGCCATCCAGATCCCGCCGGCTCCGGCGATGAGGAGGGCGGGGAGCGCGACCGACATCCGGGGCAGGGCGGCCGCCATGACGAGCCCCGCCCCGAGCACGACGGCGCCGACGGCGATCGCCCAGGCGCTCGGCCGGCGGCGCGTGGCGAGGTAGAGCGCCGCGGCGACCGATCCGATGCCGGACGCCGTCATGAGGAACCCGAAGTCCGTCGCGTCGCCGCCGAGCGTGTCCCGGGCGAACGGCGGGATCGTCACCTGGAAGTTCATCGCGAGCGTGGCGGCGAGCCCTACGACGACGACGGGGAGGATGACGAGGGGCGTCACTCGGACGTAGGCCACGCCCTCCCCGACGCTCGTGAACACCTCCCCGATCGAGCGCGGCCGGGGGATCGGCGGGCGGCGGTGGAGTTCGGCGTCCCGCATGAGGAAGAGCGCGACGACGACCGCCGCGAAGCTCAGGCCGTTGACGATGAAGGCCACCGAGATGTCGAACGCCGCGATCGCAAGGCCAGCGACGGCCGGCCCGACGACGCGCGCGCCGTTGAACGTCGCGGAGTTGAGGGCCACGGCGTTCACGATGTCCTCGCGCCCGACCATCTCGACGGCGAACGCCTGGCGGACCGGCATCTCGACGGCGTTGAGGCAGCCGAGGAGGACGGCGAGGACGAGGACCATCCAGACCTGGACGGTTCCGGCGAGCGTGAGCGCCCCGAGGACGAAGGCGAGGACGCCCATGAGCGACTCGACGACGATGAGGGTCTGGCGCTTCGGGAGGGCGTCGGCGATGAGGCCGCCGAAGAGGCCGAGGAGGAGGACCGGCGTCCACTGCGCCGCCGCCACGACGCCGAGCGCGAGCGGGTCATTCGTGATCGTGAGGACGAGCCACGACTGGGCGACCGCCTGCATCCACGACCCGACGAGCGAGACCGCCTGGCCGGCGAAGAAGAGGCGGTAGTTGCGGTGGCGGAAGGCCCGCAGCGCCTCGGCGCCGGCGAGCCCGCGGACGGTCACGGCCCGGTCTCCGGGTGCGGGGTCCCCGGCACGTGCGCCGGGGCGCCGCCCTCGACCTCCGCCAGGTGGGCCCGGAGGTGCTCCCGGCGCGCCTGCGCCGCCGCGACCATCGTCGCGAGGCGCGCGATCTTCGCCTCGAGCGTGGTGACCTGGCGGTCCAGGCGGGCGATGAGCTCGCCGAGGATCGCCGCCTTCTCGGCCGGGTCGCCCGTCACCTGGAAGCGCTCCCGGTCGCGGATCCGGGCGTCCTCGTCCTCGAGGAGCCGGGCGATCTCGGCGAGGCTGAAACCGGCGTCGTCCCGCAGCTCGCGGATGAAGGCGAGGCGCTCGAGGTCCGACGCGTCGTACAGGCGGTACGCCCCCTGCGAGCGCGCCGCCGGCCGGAGCAGCCCGATCTCCTCGTAGTACCGGATGGAGCGGGGCGTGAGGCCGGTCTCGGCCGCCACCTCCTGGATCCGCGCGAGGCGGGCAGCCGGGATGGGATCGGCGGGCACGGCCGCGGGACGGGACATCGTCCGATGATCCCACAACCTTCACGTTCGCGTGAAGGTTGTGGGGCGGAGACGGCGCCGTCAGGCCGCGCCACCCCTGTTGGCCGGCCCACCGGCGAGGCGGGCCCGACGCGCCCGGAGGGCGCCCCGCCAGAGATCGAGCGCGACCGGCCACCAGGCGTCGACCTGACCCTCGGCGCCGTACCACGCGCTCCCGCCGGGACCGTGGGTCGCGCCCGGGAGGACGAGGTGGCGCGCCCCGGGGAGGAGCGCCGACCCGACCGGGACGACGCCGTCACCGGCGACGAGCGGCTCGCCGGGAGCGGGGCGGACGTCCTCGTAGAGCCGGCGGATGAACCGGGCGCCGCCGTCGCCCGCGTCGCGACCGACGATCGCGCTCGACGCAACGGAGAGGTACGCGGTCGTCGGCGCGAAGAACGCCCCCGGGACGTGGCGGTTCGCGAAGCGGACGCCGCTCTCGGCGATCCGCCTCCCCCACCGTGCGCGCTCGCCGACGACGTGCGGCGTGCCAAGCGTGACGAGCGCCCCGATCCGCCCGCTCGCGCCGAGGCGCCGGCCGTCGAGGGGTGCGGGGGAGGTGAGGACGCGGCCGACGATCCCGCCCGCGCTGTGGCCGACGACGAGGACCGGGGCGCCGCGGCTCGCCGGGTGGGCGGCGCTCCGCGCGCCGGCGTCGAGGAGCGCCCGACCGACCCGCGTCGCGATCGGGCCAAGGCCGCGGACCGCGGCGAGGACCCAGTCCGGGGGATCGACCGGGGCGACGACGACGTCGGCCGCGCCGCGCTCGCGGAGAGCCGCGGCCAGCGCCCGGTACCAGCGGGGCGTCGTGAGGAAGCCGCCCGCGATGACGACGACGGGGGCGAGCTCCCCGGGGTCGACGTCGGGCCAGCGTGGTGCCGCGGTCATGCCGTCACCTCCCTGCCGACCTCGCGCGGCGGGCCGGCCGTCAGAGGACGATCTCGTCCGACTCCGGGAGGGTGATGGCGCTGTGCGGTGCGGCCCGTCCGGGCGGACGGGCCGCGGGTGTCCCTAGGCGGCGCGCACGTGCGAGGCGCGAGGCCCCTTGGGGCTCTGCTCGATCTCGAAGTCGACGCGCTCGCCGCCGACGAGGCGGTCGAACTCGAGCGAGGAGTCGAGCCCGCCGCGATGGAAGAAGTACTCCTTCGCATCGTCGGCGACGATGAAGCCGAAGCCGCGGTCGGCGACAACCTTCTTGATGGTACCGGTGGCCATGATGACCTCCAACGCTTCCCGAACTGGGATGGCGGAACGCACGGTCCGTTCGAGAAGGGGGATCGACCACGCGACGCATCGCCGCAAGGGGCGGCGAACGCCAAGCGTACCACGTTCGGGCCGGGAGGCCACGCGGCTTCCTCCCTGCTCAGGGAGGCCACGCGGCCAGCACCGGCGCCGGCGCGCCGTATCATCGGCGGATGGGGCTCCCCGCGCCGTGGCTCATCGGGCTCGTGCTCCTCGCCATCGTGCTCGCGGCACTCCCCACGCGGCGCCTCGCCGACGCCGGGATCCGGCCCGCCTGGCTCGCGACGTACCTTCTGGCACTCGTCGCGCTCGGCGTCCTCGTCGTCGTCGCCCGCGGCACCGCGCGGTTCCTCGTCCCATTCCTCGTGGTGCTCTATGTCGCGCCCCTCGTGGCAGCGCCGGAGACGACCGCGCGGATCCTGCGACGCGGTCGCCGCCCCCCGCGGCACGTCGGATCGGGGAGGGGGCAGGACGTTGGTCCCGACGATCCGGCCGGCCGATGAGCCAGGCACGCCGCCTCACCGCGCCGGCGGGCGTCGTCCCGTGACGCCTCCCCACCCCGTCCTCGTCCTCGGGCACGGCGCGTCGGGAAGCGCAGCGACGATGGCCCCTCACGTCGCCGGACTCCGGACGCGCGGGGTGGACGCGCGGGCGGTCGACCTCCCGCGGGGCCGGCCGGAGGCGGCCGTGGCCGTGTTCGCCCGGATCCTCGAACGCGAGCCCGCGATCGGCGTCGGCGGGCACTCGTTCGGTGGGCGGATGGCGAGCCTCGCCGCCGCGGACGCCTGCGACGCCGGGCGGGCGCCCCTCGCGCTCGTCCTCCTCTCCTACCCGCTCCACGCCCCGGGCCGGCCGGCCGACTGGGATGCGCGGACCGCCCACTGGCCGCGGATCACCTGCCCGGTCCTCCTCCTCGGCGGGGCCTCGGATCCGTTCGCGGCGGGCGGCCTCCTCGAGCGCGCCGTCGGGGAGCGGCTCCAGCGGGCGGAGCTCGTCACGTACCCCCGCCTCGGGCACACGCTCGGGCCGGTCCTCGACGACACCCTCGACCGGGTCGCGGCGTTCCTCGCGGCGGTCGCAGCGGCGACGAGCGGGGCGTAGGCCGCGGGCGTGCATCGCGCCGCAGGTCGTGAGCCCGCTGGGATTCGAACCCAGGACGCAGGGATTAA
>JAJZRQ010000113.1:4658-6041 GCA_021802585.1 Chloroflexota bacterium | reverse complement strand
CGGCGGCGCCACGTTCGTCCCGCCGCCGGGCGGGACGGTCCGCGGGATTCCGAGCTCGGCGTCGATCGCCGCGACGAGCCCGTCGGCCTCGCCCTGGAGGAGCGGCCCGAACTGCGCCTGGAGGAAGTCGATGACCGTCGCCGCCGCGAGGCCCCGGCTGAGGTTCGTGAAGCGGCGGAGGATCGCCCGGTAGAGGGCCGGCACGCTGTCGTGGACCTCGGCGGCGAAGGAGGGGTCGGCGAAGGCCGCGCTCCCCTGCCCGATGAGCCGCGTGCCGAGGCGGGCCGTCTCGCCGCCGAACAGGTCGGCCATCCCGGCCCAGGAGCCGGGGATCGCCGAGAGGCGGGCGAGGAGCCCCGGACCCGGAGCCGCCGTCGGCGCGGGCCCGGATCCGGTCGGCGCCGGCGGCGCCGTGCCGAGCACCGCGTCACCGAGCCGCGTCGCCGCGTTGTTCAGCGGCGGCACGGTCCCGAGGCCGAGGGTCTCCACCTGGACGGTGATGTCGCGGTCGCTGCAGCGCCCGGGCTCGAACGGGATCGTGACCCGCCCGTTCTCCATCGCGGCGTTGAGGGGCGCGGTGAACGCCGTCATCACGAGCCGCTCCACCGCCGCGGCGGAGAGGTGCTGATCGAGCGCGGCGCCGACGTCCGACCCGTACGAGCGGTTCTGGCGGGCCTCGAAGGAGATCGCCCGGTCGAGGGCGCCGAGCGCCCGGTCCTGCCCGGCGAGCGCCTGGCGCGCCGCGTCCCGGAGCGCACCGACCGTGGCATCGTCCTGCCACGCTCCGCGAAGGCCGCCGACGAGCTCCTCGCCGAAGCGCGGCCGGGCGCCGTGGACCGCCCGGGCCACGCTCCGGGCCTGGGCGCGGAGCCGCGGCAGGACGTGCGGAGCGAGCGCCCGGAGGAGGATGATCCGGGCCGCCCGGCGGTCGAGCTCGCCCTGCATCGCGGCCGCCCGGTCGGGGGCCGCGCCGTGGATCCGGGCGTGGACGTCGGCGTGGGAGAGCGAGTACTCGTCGGGGATCCCGAGGAGGTGGCCGTACTCGTGGGCGTAGATGACCGACGGGTCGGCCGGATAGACCCGCTTGTCGATGTTCGTGAACCAGTTTCCCGAGTCGATGACCCCGTAGCCGCCGGTCGCGGCGCTGTCCTCGCCCGTTGCCCGGTTGCGATGGAAGGCGACCTCCGCGTCGCGCGGCGCGGTGGGGTCGAAGACGGGCGTCGCGACGAACGTGACGGGAAGGCGGATCTCCTCCGCCTCCGGGGCGGCGGCCGGCCCGCCGCCCGCGGCCGTCGCACCACCGCCGGCGGGGGCGGGCGTCACCGTCGGGGTCGCCGTCGGGACCGGGGTCGCCGTCGGGACCGGGGTCGCCGTCGGGACCGG
>JAJZRQ010000113.1:0-4558 GCA_021802585.1 Chloroflexota bacterium | reverse complement strand
CGGGGTCGCCGTCGGGACCGGGGTCGCCGTCGGGACCGGGGTCGCCGTCGGGACCGGCGCCGCAGGCGTCGCGCTGCCGGGCGGGGTCCCGCCCCCCGCCGTGGGGGCCGGCACGCGCCGCGAGACGAACTCGTAGCGGTTGTTCCACACCGAGACGAGGCCGCCGCAGATCCCGGTCGCCGCGGCCCGCCGCGGGTCGTCCGTCCCGAGAGCCGCCGTCGTCGACGAGGGATCGTGGAAGAAGATCCGGACCTCGGCGTTGACGCCAGCCGGCGTCCGTGTCAGCTGGTACGTGTTCGACGCGCCCGTCGAGTAGCCGTGGGCGATGAATGTCGTCGTCCCCGCGTTCCACTGGGCGTCCGAGGGAACCTCGTTGAGGAGCGTCTCGTTCGTGACGCCCGAGACGGGGACCCGCTGGAGACGGCGGCGGAGGCGGGGCCGTCGCTCGAGCCGGCCGGGGCGGGCGCCGCCGAGCAGGGCTGTGACCGCGCGGTTGCCGGCCTGGCGCTGGAGGCGGTCCGCGGCGCGGACGCCGAGCGCGCCCCCGAGCGCCGCCGGCGCCCCGTCCTCGAGGGAGCGCGCGACGAGCGCCTCGACGACCCACGCCGTGTCCGGCCGCTCGCGCTGCCCACCCGGCCGCCGCGCCGCCTCGCGCTGGGGTGCGCCGGCCGCGCGCTCGCCGTTCACGCGCTCGCCGGTCGTCGTCCGCACCGCCACCCCCCGGGTCCGGCCGTCGCCACCCGTCCCGACGGCTCGCCCGATTATCAGGCGGGCTTCTCGCGTGGCGACATGCCCCTTCGGGCAGATCCGCCGTCCCGTCCGGCTACTTGAGGATGCTCGTGCTCCAGACCTGGTCGAGGACGTGGGCCCCGTCGGTCGTCGGGTCGACGAGGTTCGGCTGCGCCTGGTCGAGCATGACGTACGGGTGGAGGCGTGCCTGGGCAAGCCGCGCGCCGACGAACGTCAGCTCGACGACGACGGATTCCATCGTCTGGCGGCTCCAGTCCTGGCCGAACAGGAAGTTTCCGTGGCTGGAGATCGCGAAGTGATACCCCGAGGGCCCCGGCGTGAGCGAGACGGCCGCCGCCCAGTGCGTCCCGTGCCCCAGCACCTGGTCCGCCCCCGCGTCCCAGAAGAGCTTCATCTGGGCCTTCTGCCGAGCCGTGAAATCCGCGTGGTACTCGGGCCAGCCCCACTGCGGGACGACGATGACGACGTCGGCGACCTTCCGTGCCGCGGCGATCCCCTTCCGGACGTTCGTCTCGTCGAGGTACGCGACGCCCGGCGTCGACCCGCCGGCCCTGGCCGAGCCCGGGATCTCGTTGAAGCCGACGAACGCGAACCGCAGGCCGCGCACGTCGACGACCGCCGGCTTCAGCGCCTCCTTGAGGTTCATCCCCGCGCCGAAGCGGGCGATCCCGTTCGCGTCGAAGAGGTCGAGCGTCTCCCGGAGAGCGCCCGTCCCCTGGTCGGTCATGTGGTTCGAGGCGAGGGTCACGACGTCGACGCCAGCCCCCGCGAGGAGCGACGCGACCTGGGGATCGATCGAGAACACCGTCCCCGCATCGTGCTGCCGGAACGATGCGGTCATCGGGCACTCGAAGTCGTCGAGGGTGATCTCGGCGTCGGCGACGAGGGCCCGCACCGCACCCGTGTTCCCGGTCCGGACGGCGTCGACGACCGGCCAGCCCGTGCCGTCCGGGCCGTCGAAGCGGCGGTCCATGTGGGTCCCCGTGTACGTCGCCGTCCCGCCGTCGAGGACCCAGGCCCAGCCCTTGCCGAGGGTGTTCGCCTGGTGGCTGACGCCGCGGTCCGGGCAGGTGTCCCCCGTCGAGATGAGGGTCCGGACGTCGCCCTCGTGGAACGCCGTCCAGGCCGCCGGGGCCGCGAGCGCCGTGCCGCTGAGAGGGTACTGGCGGGTCCGGATCGACGGCGCGCCGAACAGGTCGGCACCGCCGACCCGGAGGACCTTGACCTGGGGCGTGACGAGCGCCGCCGGGAGGAGGGCGAGGCGAGGCGCCCGGGCGCGGACCGCGGCCGGGATCTTCGCGACATCGAGGCACGCGCCGGCGTCGACCGCGAGCGGCTCGCCGGCGAGGGTCAGCTCGTCGATCCCGCACGGGACGGCGACCCGGCCGGCGGCCACCTCCTTCGCCACCGTCGCGGCGCTGAGTCCCACCCGCGCGTCGCGGACGTCGGCCACGAGGGCGAGGGGCACCTCGCCGGCGGCCGCCGGCGACGCCGACGGGGCCGGCGAGCCGGCCGGCCCAGCGCTCGGCCCCGCCCCGCCGCTCGCGCCCGGATCGGCGGTCGCCGCCACGCCCGACGCGCGCGGGGTGGCGCTCGCGACGGGTCCGACGCCGGGCGATTCCCCGGGTCCCCCGGGCAGCCCACCGGCGAAGACGGCGGCGCCGATGAGGAGCCCGACGCCCGCGAGCGCGATGAGCCCGACGAGGACCGTGGTCCCGGAGAGGGATCCGCCGGCGCCCGCCCCCGGGACGCGGCGTGGTCCGCTCCCGCCCGGCGGGCCGCCGTCCCGGCCCGCGCCGCCGGCCGCCGTGCCGCCGGAGCGGCCTCGGGGCGCCGACGACCCCGCGAGGGGGCGCACCATCGGGGGGCGGCGGGAGGGCTCGCGCGGCGGCATCGTGGGCATTGTGCGCCGGGAGCGACGGACCGGTCGGGCGACAGCCGGGGCCGGGCCCGCGGGCGTTCAGTCGCCGACCTTGTAGGGGTACGTCACCCAGCCGTGGGCGAGCGCGGCGTAGTGGTCCGGCTCGAGGGCGACCCGGGAGCGGCCGGGCTTGTAGTGGACGACGGCGCTCTGCGGCAGGCCCCCCGCCTCGCGGATCCGCGCGAAGACGGCGGCCATCGTCTCGCCGGTCTCCCACACCTCGTCGACGACGAGGATCCTCCGGCTCCGGAGCAGGTCCGGGTCGGGGAAGTGGCCGAAGATCGGGGCCTCGTGCGTCCGCCCGCCGGTCGTGTAGAACTCGACCCCCGCAACGAGGATCTCGCGGATGTCGAGGCGGTACGCGAGGATCCCCGCCGGGACGAGGCCGCCGCGGGTGATCGCGAGGACGAGGTCGTGGTCCCGCCCGACCTTCTCCGCGAGGATCCCGACGAGGCGGTCGAGCTCGTCCCACGAGACGGTGATCGGCTCGGTCGTGATCATCGGCCCCTCCTGGCGGACGACGGAGCGCCGGGGACGCCCGCAACGCCGCGGCCCGCGCGCCCCACCATTGTCGGCGATCCGGCACGCCGCGCGGACAGCCGCGGAATCGACGACCCCCGGGTTGACTCCGGGGGTCGTGGGGTCGGCAGGTCTGGTGAGCCCGCAGGGATTCGAACCCTGAACCTAGGGATTAAGAGTCCCCCGCTCTACCGTTGAGCTACGGGCCCACGGGCGCTGGCGCCCGCGGAAGGATAGCGCAACTCGAGCCGCCGCGGCCCGGTCGCGTCCGCCGCGGGCGCGAATCTGGCGACTCGCTAGGATGCCGGCATGAACACGGTGGGGGCAGCGCCGGCGCACGGGCCGGCCGGTGGCGCCGCGCGGCATGGAACGCCCGGGCGAGGCGGCGGAATCGCCCGGCTCGCGGTGGCCGGGATCGTCCTCGGGCTCGTCGTGGCAGCGTGCGCGTCCGCGTCCGCCCTGCCGGGCTCGCCGGCGATGGCGGCTGCCCCTCCGGTCGACGGCCCGGCGCCCTCAGCCACCCCGGCCGCCCCCATCCCATCGCTCTCGGCCACGCCGGCCGCGAGTGCCCGCGCCCCATTCGTCCGCCCGTCGGCCGTGCCCTCGGCGGAACCCGGTTCCCCCAGCGCGTCGCCCGCACCTGCACCGACGCCGGTCCCCGCCCCGGTCGCAGGCGTCGTCCTCGACGTCCCGGTCCTCATGTACCACCGCGTCGCGCCCGCCGCCGAGATCGGACACTCGCTCCCCGGCCTCGTCGTGAGCCCCGACCTGTTCGCGGCCCAGATGGAGGCGTTCAAGCATGCCGGCTGGACGACGATCACCGCCGCCGACCTCGCCGCGGACCTCGCCGCGGGGCGCACGCCGCCGCGCCGCACGTTTGTCGTCACGTTCGACGACGGCCACGAGGACGGCTACACGCATGCCTTCCCGGTCCTCCAGCGGCTCGGCTACGTCGCCACGTACTACGTCATCACGGGGCGGATCGGGCGGACCGGCAACCTCACGGCGGCGGAGCTCCGGGCGATGGCCGCCGCCGGGATGGAGATCGGGAGCCACACGGTCAGCCACGCGTTCCTGCCCCGCGAGTCGAGTCGCGCGGCCCGCGCCCAGCTGGCGCGGTCGGCCCGCGACATCGCGGCGGCGATCGGCACCGCCCCGACGACGTTCGCCTACCCGTACGGGGCATGGAGCGGGCCGGCCGAGGCGGACGTCGCCGCGACCGGCTACGGGCTCGCGTTCACCGAGCAGCCGGGCTGCGCCCTCACGTGGACGACCCGCTTCTCCGCGCCGCGCCTCCGGGTGTCGGCGGGCACGCCACCGGCGGTCGTCCTCGGGGACGCCGCGGCCTGCAACGGCTGAGGCTCCCGG
>JAJZRQ010000112.1 GCA_021802585.1 Chloroflexota bacterium | reverse complement strand
CGGCTCCGGCCGCGCCGGCCGCCGACCAGCCCGCTCCGCCGCCCGCTGCCGACACGCCGCCGGCGGCCGCCCCCGCCGCCCCCGCCGCGCCGGACGCCCCGGCCCCGCCCCGCCTCGTCGTCGGGAAGACGCCCGGCGTCACCCCCGACGACGTGCTCGCGGAGGCCGGCCGCAAGGTCCTCCGGTTCCACTTCGCCCGGATGCTCGCGAAGGAGGCCGGGACCCGCTCCGGCGCGGACATCGAGGACCTCCACGGGATGCGCGTCGCGACCCGGCGGATGCGGGCCGCGTGGCGCGTCTTCGGCGACGGGTTCCGGGCCGGCCGCACGCGGCGGCTCCGGGGGCGCCTCCGCGTCCTCGCGGGCCACCTCGGGGCCGTCCGCGACCTCGACGTCCTCCTCGACGCGGCGCTCGCCCACCAGGGCGCCCTCGGCGGGCGCGAGGCGGCGGCGTTCGAGCCCCTCGTCGCCGCATGGCGCGACGAGCGGGAGGCGGCCCGGATCGTCCTCCTCCGCGAGCTCGACGGCCCGGCGTACGTCCGCCTCGTGGAGGACTACCGGGCGTTCGTGGCCGCCGAGGGGGCGGCCGTCCTCGCGCCGGCGAGCCCCGTCGCCCCGCACCGGGTCCGGGACACGGCGGCGTCGCGGATCTGGCTCGCCTACGAGCAGGTGCGGGCGTACGAGTCGGTCCTGCGCTGGGCCGACCTCGAGACGGTCCACCAGCTCCGGATCGCCGCGAAGTGGCTTCGCTACACCCTCGAGTTCTTCCGCGAGGCGCTCGGTCCGGAGGCCGACGTGCTCATCCCGCGGGTCGTCGCGCTCCAGGACCACCTCGGGCTCCTCCACGACGCCGACGTCACGATCGCCCTGACGCGCCAGTTCCTCGTCGCCCACGCGGGGACGCTGACGCGCGACGAGACCCGGACGATCGCCGCCTACCTCGCCCTCGAGGAGCGCGAGCTCGCCCGTCTTCGGCGCACGATGGCGGGGCCCTGGCGGAGCGTGTCCGGCGCGCCGTTCCGCCGACTCCTCGGGCGGGCCGTCGCCGCGCTCTGACCGCGGGACCGGGCCGCGGCGTTAACCGCTTGTTCACGTCCCGCAAACGAGCGGTTCATCCCCGTCGCCCACGCTGGGAGCCGTCCATCGGAGCATCGGCCCCGGCGGCGCCTGCGAGCGGCGCCCGGAGGCCCCAGGAGGTACGACCCTCGTGACGATCACATCCCCCCGGCGCCTCGGCGCGCTGGCCCTCGTCGCCGCCGTGGCCGTCGGCGCCTGCGGCGGCGGCGCCACCGCGGCCCCGTCGGCGTCCAGCGAGCCCGGCGCGAGCCCCGCACAGACCGGGGCGGCGGGTCCCGCCGTGCCGTCGGGGACGGTCAGCCTGACCGGCGCCGGCGCGACGTTCCCCGCGCCCCTCTACCAGGTCTGGTTCGAGCAGTTCGGGACGATCCACCCGAACATCAAGATCGACTACCAGGCGATCGGCTCCGGCGGCGGGATCAAGAACATCACCTCCCAGACCGTCGACTTCGGTGCGTCGGACGCGCCGATGAAGGACGACGAGATCGCCGCCCTCCCGGCCGGCACGAAGATCCTCCACGTGCCGACCGCGCTCGGCGCCGTCGTCGTCATCTTCAACGTCCCCGGCCTGACGGACCTCAAGCTCGACGGCCCGACGACCGCGGGGATCTTCCTCGGCACGATCACGAAGTGGAACGACCCCGCGATCGCCGCGCTCAACCCCGGCGTGACCCTCCCCGCCTCCGACGTGGTCGTCGTCCACCGCTCCGACGGGTCCGGGACGACGAACGCCTTCACGGCCTACCTCGCCGCGGTGAGCGACGCCTGGAAGGGCGGGCCCGGCGTCGGCAAGGACGTCCAGTGGCCGACGGGCATCGGGGCGAAGGGGAACGACGGGGTCGCCGCGGCGACGAAGCAGACGAGCGGCGCGATCGGCTACGTCGAGCTCCAGTACGCGGCCCAGGCGGGGCTCGCCACCGCCGCGCTGAAGAACGCCGACGGGGCCTTCGTCCAGGGCTCGGTCGACGGCGTGACCGCCGCCGCCGATGCCGCCGCGGCGAGCTTCCCGGCCGACTTCCGGCAGGACCCGATCATCAACGGCCCCGGCGCCGCGACGTACCCGATCGCGTCGTTCACGTTCCTCCTCCTCTACGTCGACCAGAAGGACCAGGCGAAGGGCCAGGCGCTCATCGCCCTCGTCTACTGGGCCCTCACCGACGGCCAGGCACTCGAGAAGGGCCTCGGCTACGCACCCCTCCCGGCGGCCGTCCAGGCGAAGGCGATCGCGGCTCTCCACACGATCACCTTCGGCGGCGCGCCGATCTGGCCGGAGTAGGCCTCCTCCTCCGCCTGCTCCTCCCGGGGCGGTCCCGCCTCCCGGGGCGGGACCGCCCCGTCATGCCGCCCGGGCCGGCGAGCCGATCTCCGCTACCCTGAAGGACCGATGACGACGCTCTCGCGCCCGACCCGCCTCCCTGCGCGCCGCGGCCCCCGGCGCGGCGACCGCGCCTTCGCGGCGGGGACCCGCTGGGCCGGCATCGCGATCGTCAGCCTCCTCGTCGGGATCGCCATCGTCCTCGCCGTGGAGTCCTGGCCGGCATGGCGCGCCTTCGGGACGGGCCTCCTCACGGGGACCACCTGGGACCCGACCCGCGATATCTACGGCGCCGTCCCCTTCATCGTCGGGACCCTCGCGACGGCGTTCATCGCGGTCGTGATCGCGGCGCCCGTCGGGCTCCTCACCGCGATCTACCTGGCGGAGTTCGCCGACCGGCGCCTCGCGACCCCCCTCACCTTCACGATCGAGCTGCTGGCCGCGATCCCTTCGGTCGTCCTCGGCCTGTGGGGCATCTTCGTCCTGGCCCCACTCCTCCGCGACACCCTCGACGCGTTCGTCATCGCGGCACTCGGCTGGATCCCCCTCTTCGCGGGGCCGAGCTACGGGTTCGGTGTCAGCACGGCGGGGGTGATCCTCGCGATCATGATCCTGCCGACGATCGTCTCCATCGGCCGCGAGGTCCTCCGATCCGTGCCCGCCGCGCAGCGCGAGGCGATGTACGGCCTCGGGGCGACGCGCTGGGAGGTCGCCACGAGGGCCGTCCTGCCGTACGCCCGGTCGGGCGTCGTCGGCGCGGTGATCCTCGGACTCGGCCGGGCGCTCGGCGAGACGCTGGCGGTCACGATGGTCATCGGCAACACTGACGCGATCCCGACGTCCGTCTTCTCGCAGGGCCAGTCGATCGCCTCGAAGATCGCCGTCACGTTCAACGAATCGACGGGGCTCCAGTCCGAGTCGCTCGTCGGCCTCGGCCTCATCCTCCTCGCGATGACCCTCCTGCTCAACGCCGCGGCCCGCCTCCTCGTGGCGCGGACCGCCCGGGGGCCCCGCCGGTGATCGGCGCCGTGCCGGCACGCGACGCGACGCTCGCCGAGCGGCTCCGCGCGGGGAGGAGCCCGCGACGGCGGGCGGTCGACCGGGCCGGCCGCGGCCTCGCCCTCGCCGCGACGCTCGCCTGCGTCGTCCCGCTCGCGGCGGTGCTCTTCTTCGTCGTCGCGAAGGGCGCCGGGGCGCTGAACCTCGACCTTCTCACGAAGCCGGCGAAGGCGCTCGGCACGGGAGGCGGGGCCCTCCAGTCGTGGCTCGGGACCGTCCAGATGGTCGGCCTCGCGACCCTCATCGCCGTGCCGGTCGGGATCGCCGCCGGCATCTACGTGAGCGAGTTCGCCGGCCACCGCGCGGCGCGGGCGATCCGCTTCGCCTCGGACGTCATGGTCGGCGTCCCGTCGATCCTCGTCGGGATCTTCGTCTACGTGCTCCTCGTCCTCCCGTTCCGACAGTTCAACGCCTTCGCCGGATCGGTCGCCCTCGCGGTCATCATCGTCCCGGTCATCCAGCGCACGACCGAGGAGGTGCTGGGGCTCGTCCCCCGCGAGCTGCGCGAGGGCTCGCTCGCCCTCGGCGTCCCGAGCTGGCGGACGACGCTCTCGGTCGTCCTGCCGACGGCCCGGGCCGGCGTGCTCACCGGCGTCATGCTCGGCGTCGCCCGCGCCGCCGGGGAGACGGCGCCGCTCCTCTTCACCGCCCTCGGCTCGCGACTCGTGAACATCGGGGGCTTCGGCGAGCCGATGGACTCGCTCACCCTCTTCATCTACAACGGCGCGCGCTCGCCGATCGCCGCCCTCAACGACCAGGCCTGGGGAGCCGCGCTCCTCCTGCTCCTGCTCGTCCTGGGCATCAACGTCAGCGTCCGACTCCGCTCGATGGGCGGGGTGCGGGCATGAGGGAGGACCCCGTCGAGATGAGCGTCGCCGCTCCGGTCGCCGCCCCGCCCGAGCCGCAGCGGGAGGCCCTCCCGACCGCCCCGTCCACCGTGCCGGGCGGAGCCCCGCTGTCCCTCGCGCCGCCGGCCGCGGGGATCCCCGGCGCCGCGCCGGCGACCGTGCCGGCGGCGAAGATCGAGATCCGCGACCTCAACCTCTACTACGGCCCGTTCCGGGCGGTCCGCGACGTGTCGATGGGGATCGCGGCCAACCAGATCACCGCGATCATCGGCCCGTCGGGCTGCGGCAAGAGCACGTTCCTCCGGTCGATCAACCGGATGCACGAGCTCACCCGCCACGCGTCGATGGATGGCCAGGTCCTCCTCGACGGGGTCGACGTCTACTCCCCGGAGGTCGACGCCGTCGACCTCCGGCGCTTCGTCGGGATGGTCTTCCAGCGCCCGAACCCGTTCCCCACGATGTCGATCTACGACAACGTCGTCGCCGGCCTCCGGCTCGGCGGCGGCGCCCGGAAGGCCGACCTCGACGAGGTCGTCGAGCGCTGCCTCCGCGCCGCCGGCCTGTGGGACGAGGTGAAGGACAAGCTCCGGGCGGGCGGCACCTCGCTCTCCGGCGGCCAGCAGCAGCGGCTCTGCATCGCGCGGGCCCTCGCCGTCGACCCGGAGGTGATCCTCATGGACGAGCCGGCGTCCGCCCTCGACCCCGTGGCGACGCTCCGCATCGAGGAGCTCATGCTCGAGCTCCGGGGCCGCTTCACGATCGTCATCGTCACCCACAACATGCAGCAGGCATCGCGGGTGAGCGACTTCACGGCGTTCTTCTCGATGGGCGAGGACCGCGCCGGCTATCTCGTGGAGATGGACCGCACCGCGCGGATCTTCACGAACCCCCGCGAGAAGCTGACCGAGGACTACGTCTCCGGTCGCTTCGGCTGAGGACGGAGGGAGCGGTCATGGATCATCCGACGAGCCACCCCGCCGACCACCCCGGCGGCCCCGACCGCGAGGTCGAGGAGATCCTCGCGCGGGTCGAGGGCGACGTCGCGGAGCCGCTCCGCACGGTCCACCGGCCGTCCCTCGACCGCGGCGAGCGCTCCATCCGGGACACCCTCCTCCGGATGGGGAGCCTCATCGAGGAGCGGATCCTCCTCACGGTCGACGCCCTCGAGACGCACGACGGCGAGAAGGCGCTGGCGGTCATCCGCGGCGACGAGGAGATCAACGAGCTCCACGTCGAGGCCCAGGACCTCGTCGTTCTCACGATCGCGACCCAGGCCCCGGTGGCGCGGGACCTGCGGCTCCTCCTCGCTCTCGACCGGATCGGCTACGAGCTCGAGCGGATCGGCGATTCGATCGCCAACGTCGCGAAGCGGGCGCGCGAGCTGGCGCCCGAGCCGCCGCTCGACGGCCACGTCGGCGTGCCCGAGATGGGGCGCCTCGCCGCGCAGTTCCTCGCCGAGACGATGCGGGCCTTCACCGATGCCGACGCCGCGGCCGCCCGCAGCGCCGCCGCCCGCGACGACGCGATCGACGCGATCTACCACCGCGCCCTTGAGCGCCTCGTCATCCTCGCGAAGGCCGACCCGGAGAACGTGGAGCGGGCGATGCGCCTCCTCGTCGCGGCGCGGTACATGGAGCGGATCGGCGACCACGTGACGAACATCGCCGAGGACGTCGTCTTCCTCTCCTCCGGCCGGCACGAGGACCTGAACCCGTGACGAGCGCGGGCGGCGTCGGGGTCGAGCTCTGGCTCCTGCGCCACGCCCACGCCGGCGATCCCGGCACCTGGGACGGGCCCGACGACCTCCGCCCACTCTCCGCGCGGGGGCGCCGCCAGGCCGAGCGCGTCGGACGCCTCCTCG
>JAJZRQ010000111.1 GCA_021802585.1 Chloroflexota bacterium | reverse complement strand
ATCCGGAGCACCGGCACCGCAGCCGCAGGAGGCAGCCACGGCGACACTCGTGCCGGGGATGCCGGGTCGGCGAGTGGACGCGACGTTGCTGACCATGGCCCCGCGTGGGGTGCCCTATTCGATCGAGGCGGGCCCAAGCCAGAGGGTGACGCCGAGCTCCGGCGTTGCGCCCACGATCAATGGCCGGCCGCCGAGCTCGCTCACGCCCGCGAGGCCGTACTTGACGGTGGCCATCCCGGGCTCCGAAACGGACAGCAGCTCGTCCGGGAGCAGCTCCCAGGTCCGGCCGTCGGCCGATCGCCACACGCCGCCGCGGATCGCGAGGGCGAACGATCCATCGGGCTGTGGTTTCGAGGGATCGAGCCCCCAGTGAGAGCCGACGGCGATGAACCCGGACCAGCCGGTGTGGACGTTCGACATCGCCGTGCCCTGGAGGGCTCCCTGACCCCCGACGGGGGTGGCCCCGGGGAACGGCCACCAGGCCAGGGCCGGTGTGTCGGGCGCTGGAGCCCACGCCCGCCCGTCCGTGGAGGTCCAGACCATCGGCGCCAACCCGGTCGACGTGACGCGGTACCCGACCGCGACGATCGTGCCGTCGCGCACCGCGAGGCCCTGGGGCTCCGCGTTGCCGAACGAATGAATGTCGGGCGCGGCCGTCCACTCGAGCCCGTCGCTCGAGAACCAGAAGGCCGCGTGGGTCATCTCCCCTGTCCTGGCGTTGTCGGCCACGGCCAGCACGTACCCGTCCGCGGTCGCCAGGATGTCCCGGGCGCCGCTCCCGCCCGGCGGAGCCGTGGCCCGCACCCAGTCCCGCCCGTCCGCCGACCGCCACACGCCCGGATGCTGCCCGCGGTCGCCCCATTCCGTGCCGGCGGCGACGAGGCCGACCGGGCCCGCGGTCACCCTCGAAAGCTCGGTCGACGCGAAGCCGGGCGCCGGCTGCAGGTCGAAGTCATCGGGGATGCGCTGCCACTCCAGGCCGTCGACGGAGGTCCACGCCGTCGCCCGCATCGACACGGACCCGACCGCGACGAGCTGCCCGGCGAGCGCCACGAGCGCGGTGGCACCGCCGTCGCCCGCGTCCGGCAGGGGCGTCGCCTGCCAGGTCCGCCCGTCCGGGGAGGTCCATGCGCTGTGTGCCCCCACCCCGACGTACGCGTCGCCCCACGCGACGATCTCCAGCGGGCCCTCGTCGCTGGCGGGGCTCGGGTCGATCCGCTCCCATCGCACGGGCCCCCCGGTCGAACTGGTCGTCCCGCCGCAGCCCGCCACGAGCACCGCGGTGACCAGGACTCCGGTCAGCGCCGTGTGCGCTCGATGACGGCTCGCCTTGGAGTTCACGACCTACCGATGACGATGGACGAGTTGTCCGGGACGCCCGAGCCGTCACAGAAAGGGGATGCATCCGACCCGCCCCCGGCGCCGGCCTGACCCGCACCGGGCCTCCGGACGCCGTAGCCGGCCGGCAGCCGGTCCCGAATGATCTCCACGACGGCCTCCGGGTCCGTGCCCGGCGGACCGGTGACGATGACCGGCACGTCCACCGCCCCGGCGACACGCTCGGGGGGCGCGGCTCCCTCCGCGTCCGCTGGTGCAGCCGCCACGAGCGCCGCTCGGAGGCGCATGTCGGCACGCAGCGCGAGGGCGTGATACGCGACGATCAGCGCCGCCACGACGGCGATCCCGATCGGCGTGCTGAGGTCGGAGATGGGGCTCGCCGGGACGCGGGCCCCGAGCACGATGCCGAAGAACCGGTAGACGATCAACGCGGCCGCCGAGATTGACGAGGTGAGCGCGCCGGCGATGACCAGGTAGAGGTAGGCCCGTCGCTCGGTCGAGGTCCCCTCGACGTCAGGCTCGGCCGATCGACGACGCACGGCGGCGGCCCACTGCCACAGCCAGGGCGGGGTTCCCACGATCGCGAACGCGGCGTACTGGCTGAGCTCGGATCCCCACACGTCCCGACCGGCGGCGATCGTCCGCACGCCGCCCAGGATGATGTCGAGGAGCAGCCCCAGGACCCACGCCGAGCCGGCCCCGGCGACGGCGATCCCGACCGCAGCCGCCAGGAAGTTCGCACGGCGCCGGGCGGCGGCCACGACCGTCTCGTCGCCGGTCCGGGCGGCCTCGCCCAGGAGCCGGGATCGGCTGAACCACCAGGCCAGCGTGAACGGGAGGTACGCGATCGAGGGCGCGATCACGTCCTGGACCAGCCTGGCCGGGTCGGCGCTCTCGGCGATGCCGAGAGCCCATCTCAGCAGCGCCGCAAGACCACCGCTCGCTGCGAGGAGGGTCGCCGCCGCACCGACCACGATGCCCAGGCCCAGAAATACCTGGCGGACGGCCGATGTCCGCTCGCTTGCCGCGCGCCAGTCCTCGCCGGCGAGGAGCCGGCTGGAGATGAGCCACAGGCCGCCCCAGGCGGCGGCCCCGACCGCCAGCTGCCCGACGCCGGTGGCGACCCGCGCGACCCACCACGCCTCGCCGCTGACGATGTCGCCCCGCCCGACGAGCGAGCGCAGGGCGACGTCGATGAGCGCGGCCGCGCCGAAGCAGAGCATCAGCCCGGCGATGAACGCCAGCGCGTAGCGGGCGAGTCGGGGCAACCACGCCGCCGGACCCCGGAGCTCGCCGGCCCGCTCGTCGCCGGCCCGGATCCAGGCGTGGTATCCCCACGCGACACCCCCGACGATGGCCAGGGCGGCCGGGTCCGAGAGCGTCCCGCCGTACTCCTCCGGCGCACCGGCGACCTGGCGGATGAGGATGTGGATCGCGGCCGAGGCACCGAAGAGGGCGACCACCAGCGCGATGAAGCCGACGAGCGCGAGGTAGAGGGCGCGCAGCGGCGTGCTGCGCTCGGCCTCCGCGCCGGCGACCCCATGGCGCACCCCGCGCTCTGCGAGCCACCAGTGGCTGAGCCAGACCGGCGTCCCGACGGCGATCATCGAGAGGGCGAGGCTAAGCCGGTCCCGGACGTCGGCGCCGTCACTCGAGATGACCGAGCCGCCGAACGCGCCAATCCGGTCCAGCACCAGGGCCAGCAGCTGAACCAGGCCGAAGGAAGCGACCGCCAGGCCGATCCCGGCCATGAGGTAGAGGTACAGGCGGCGGATGGTCTGCACCGCGGAGCCCCTCGTCTACTCCCGGGCCGGCCAGGCCGGCATCAGCTCCGGGCCGACGAGCGCCTCGTCGAGCCGCCAGCCGGCGGGCTCGCGGACCAGCCGGATCGTACGGTGCATGACCGTCCGGTTCGAGCCGAAGCCGCCGCCCCAGAACTGCTCGATCGTCAGGGCGACGGTCGCCCGGCCGCCGGTGACCTCGGTCCGATCGATCCGGACGAGGCGACCGCTGCCATCCCCGTACGATCCGTAGCCGTACTGCTGCTCGTAGAACGCGGCCTTGCTGAACCTGCCCTGGGCCGCGCTGGAGAGGAGGGCGTACGCGCCGTCCAGGTCACGCTCGTCGAGCGCCCGCACGTAGCGCTGGATCGTCCCCTCCGGCGAGTCGGCCGGGTACTCGCGGACCGGGGTCGCGCCGGCGACAAGAACGATCGCCGTGGCCACGACGACGAAGCCGATGATGAGCAGGACGACGATGGCCAGGGACCGGTTCCGCGGCGATCCGAGGAGCCGCGCGTCGATCGGCCGGTTCTCCGGCTCGGGCTCGGCTCCGGTCCCCCTGTTCGAACTGGCCATCGGCGATCCGAGCCTCCCAACTTCGAACCGTCATCGTGGGCCCGTGCAGCGGAGCCGTCGAGTGCCGATCGGCCGCCTGGCCTGACCACGTGGTGTCGGCTTCGACCTGGCCGCCAACCCGTGTGCGTCACAGCGAGGCGCGCCCGGACGCCTGCGGACGACTGCGAAGGCGGGAGGTGGAGTGGGCTCGAGCCTCGGCAGGTGCGCCGGCGGCGACCTTCGACACGGCGGCGGGCTGGTCTTGACATGAGCCGTCTGTGCGGTATCGTGACAAATACTGCAGGGAGAGTATCGCGTGCATGAGAAGCAGTTCCTGAGCCCGGCCGAGGTTGCTGACGAGTTGAGCGTCAGCTCGTCGACCGTGCTTCGCCTGATCCACTCGGGCGACCTTCCGGCGATTGCCGTTTCCGACCGGATCTATCGCATCCCGCGAGCGAGCTTCGAGATGTTCAAGGCTGGCACGCTCCGGCGAGCAGAGCCGGCGCCGCTCGGGGGTCGCAAGCCACGTCCACGACTTGGGGAGGGTGAGGGCCTGCCTGCGGCTCGATCAGCGGCCCTCGTCCGGCATACCTGATGGCCACGTTGGTCGAACTTCGACAGTACCTCGGCACGCTCGCAACGATCCTCTGGAACTACGGAGCGACCTTCCCGGTGCCGACCCTCGACAACTACGAGACGGGCGAGGTGGGCTTCGAGTTCGCAGCCGCTCTACCCGGAGCCGTTTCTCCAGAGCCCGCGGAGATCAAGCTCGTGGAGATCTGGGTGCCGGCTCGTCACGGCGACTTCCATCCGGGGGGGTATCTGTACGACTTCGTTGAGCACCCTCTCAATCGGAGGATGGCATTCCATCGCCACGACGAGGCGTACTTTGTCCGGGAGTTCGGCGTCGTCGTTCATGAGCACTGCGAGGAGCGACTGAAGCAGCCGAAGTGCAACCACTGCTTCGGCCTGCCCGTCAACGCCTACGAGGCCATTCGCCGGTTCGTGTCGCTCTGGGGCCAGCCGGCAGCGCTCGGGTGCGCGGGCCTTCGCTGCATCGGCTGAAGGCGGCGGGCTGGGGACGGAATCGACGATGCGACCTCGCGACCCTCCTCGCTGATCGCGGCGGTTGCGTTCGGGTGGTTTCTCGCGTCAGGTGACGTGTTTCCGCGGGACCTGCCAACAAGCAGTAAGGAGGTGCGGTAGCGCGCCACACGCCGAGTGCACTCGCTTGCCGACTGGCTCCACGACGCTCGCGTTATGAGCACGCCAGATCGCGGGCCAGCCCCTGGCGAGGCGATCGGCGAGGTCTGCACGTGGTCGAACGGAGCCGATCCCAATCGTCCCGGTCGAGCCTGCCCCCGCCCCACCCGCTCCCCTACCAGCGCTCGCGGCGGACGAGGTCCTCGAGGGGCCGACGCTCGGCGTGGCGCGGCGAGGGGGTCGTGCCGGCCGCCGGGTAGCCGAGGGGGGTGAAGAGCATCGGCTCCGCGTCGGCGGGGATCCCCAGGACGTCGCGGGCCGCGGCGGGGTCGAAGGCGGCGATCCAGCAGGTCCCGAGGCCGAGGTCGGCGGCCGCGAGGATGAGGTGGTCCATGACGATCGCGGCGTCGACGTCGGCGTGGCTCCGGCCGTCGTACATCGTCCGCCGCCAGGCCTCGGCGCGGACGGCGCAGACGCAGAGGATGAGCGGCGCCTGGACGAACCAGTCGCGGTCGTAGATCCGGCGCAGCTCGGCCTCCCGACCGGCCGTGTGGACGACGAGGATCCGGAACGGCTGCCGGTTGCCGGCGGTCGGGGCGAGGCGGCCAGCCTCGAGGACCGTCGCCAGGAGCTCGTCGGGCACCGGGTCCGGGCGATAGGCGCGCACGCTGTGGCGACGCCGGACGAGGTCGAGGAATGTCATCGCGAGCCTCCGGGCGGCCTTCCCCCGGGCGGGAGTATGAGCCGTCGCCGCCCCGCCGGCGACCGCCCGCCCACGCCGCCCGGCGCGAGGACGCGGGTGATCCCTACGACGCCGAACCTGGCCGCGCTGTAGGCCACGCGCCCGGGCAGCGCCCGCGTGGCGAGGACGGGGGCGAGGTTGACGATCGCCGAGCCGGGCGCAAGGTGGGGCAAACGCCGCCTGGCACGCGAAGAATGTGCCGTTCCGGTCGACCGACGCGGGCGTCCGGCGACCGCTGACGCCGACTCCCTGCTCGTGGGGGGTGACGCGGCCCGCGGGCAGCCTACCCCCCCGTCGAGGTCCGGGCGAGGCGCTCGCCGGGCTTGGCGACCGGCCGCGGGACGGAGGACGGCCGCGGGGCCATCGGCCGCGGGCGGCCAGGGTGGACGGGCCGTCCCGCGTCGGGACGCGGGGCCGACGCCGGTCGTGGGGGCGCCGGATGCCACGGGGCGGGCGGCCGGGGAGCGTCCCGCCAGGGCGCCGCCGGCCGGGGAGCCGCGCGCCGGGGCGCCGCCGGCCGGGCAGCGTCCCGCCATGGCG
>JAJZRQ010000110.1:4126-6377 GCA_021802585.1 Chloroflexota bacterium | reverse complement strand
TTCTCAGGTGGCTCTCACGGGTGGCTCAAGCCCTCCTCAGCGTCCTCCGACATGCTGGCGCCCACAAACGGAGGTGTCGGATGAGACTGATCGCGGGGCTGACGGTCATCGTCGTAGCGCTCGTCGTCGGCGCGGCGATCTGGTCGGGCTCGACCGCCGGAGCGGCCGGCGGCTCTGGGACCGTGCGGGTCGTGATGAACGACACGCAGTTCTCTCCCAACCGGATCGATGCGAAGGTCGGAGTCCCGCTCGAGGTCCAGCTCGTCAACCAGGGCAGCGAGCGGCACGATTTCGCCATCCCGTCGCTGCACATGCCAGGGTTGCAGGGGTTCGAGGCCTCGACCGAGCCGGGCCAGACGACCACCTTCAGCCTGCGGTTCGACGCCCCTGGCACCCACGAGTTCCTCGATCCCGATCCCGGCCACGCCAGCGCGGGCATGACCGGCGCCATCTTCGTCTCGCCGTGACGGACGAAACGGTCGCCGGCTCGGGCCTGCTGGACTGGCCGAGCCCTGTTCAGCCGTCTGCAGAGCGACACGCCGCCGTCTGCCATGCCCAACGGGCGGCCGGCCAGATCGCCGGGGTCGCGTCGATGATCGCGAGCGAGCGGCCATTTGAGGAGATCGCGCAGCAGGTGCTGGCCGTGCGCGGCTCGCTCGATTCGATGCTCTTGCGGCTCCTGCGCCTCGAGCTCGACGCTCGCCTGCCGTCCGTCGACCAGCGCGTCGAGGTCGCGGCGCTGACCGCCACCGCGCTTGGCCGGCGCACCCGGGGTTATTCGCGGATCCCGGACCGCTCCGCCTGAGCCCTAGCCTCGGATCGGCTCGCGTGGTGCCCGCGGGCCGCCACGCCGGGCGCCGATAGCACTGCGGAGCGGGTCGGTCTCTCACGTGTTCGTTAGGCCGTACTCAGCCAGCGCTCACCTGGGTCCGGTGTACTTGCAGGCATGTCCGGTCAGCTCGTCACCCGCCTGCGCACGCTCGTTCGCCTCAGCCTCGTCGGCCTGAGCTTGCTCGGCCTGGGCCTCGCGCTCGCCGCTGTCGCGCTGGCGCGGGCGCTGCTGGGTCTCGACGTGCCGGTTGGATTGCTGCCGCTCGCCGCCGGGGCGATCGCGCTCGGGGTCGCCGCGGCATGACGGCGTCGTTGTCGCGGGCGAGCCTCCGGGGGCCCGGCCTCCAGATCGTCCACATCACGGTGCGCGACGGTTACCGGCCCCGGACCATCGTAGCCCGCGCCGGCCTGCCTCTCCGCCTCGTGTTCCACCGCGACGAAGATACGCCCTGCTCCGAGCGCGTCGTCTTCTCGTCGCCGCATCTCGACCGCCATCTCGCGCCCCACGGCGCGACCGTCATCGAGCTCCCGGCGCAGGCGCCCGGAGAGGTCCGCTTCACCTGCGCCATGGGCCGCTACCGGGGGCTGATCCGGCTCCGCGAGGAGAAGCCTGTTGCGCAGGCGAAGAAGACCGCCCGCGCCAGGCGCCTCCGGGCAGGCATCGCGACGAGCCTGCTCGTGCTGCTGGTGAGCGGATCGCTCGTCGCCGTGGCCCCCGGGCTCGGCGCTACCCCGCTCGTGGCCGGCTTCGTCCTGGTGGTCCTGGACCTGGCGGTGACGCTCGGGACGCACATCCGATACCCGTTGGCGTCAGCCGACCAGCCCCGAGGGAGCAGGTGATGCCGTTGACGATCGATGTCAATCCGGTCGCCCTCCAGCTCGGGGGCATCGCGATCCGCTGGTACGGGATCATCGTGGCGATCGCGCTCGGGGCCGGGCTCTGGTACGCCGCCCGAGACGCCCGGCGGCGGGGCATCGACGGGGCCACCTTCGAGGCCGCCGCCTGGTGGGTCGTGATCGCCGCCCTGCTCGGCGGACGGACCCTGTACATCCTCCAGAATGGCCTCGGCATGGTGAGCGCCGACCCGCTCCACTTCCTGATGATCTGGGAGGGCGGACTCTCCTTCTACGGCGGCCTCGTCGGCGCGGCGATCGCCCTCGCGATCTTCGCCCGGCGCCACCACCTCTCGCTCGCCGTGCTCGGCGACGTCGCCGCCCCTGCGGCTGCCCTGGGCATGGCCATCGGCCACGTCGGCTGCCTGATCAGCGGCGACTCCTACGGCATCCCGACCTCGTTGCCCTGGGCGATTGTCTACCGCAACCCTGGGGCGATGGCGCCCCTTGGCGTCCCGCTCCAGCCGACCCAGCTCTACGAGGCGCTCGCCGTGGGACTCCTGTTCGTCGGACTCGTTGCCGCCCG
>JAJZRQ010000110.1:0-4026 GCA_021802585.1 Chloroflexota bacterium | reverse complement strand
GACCCCCCGCCGATCGCTCGACACCACGATGACGGCCCGTCCCCCTTTCCGGCGGGCCGTCATCGTGCTTCTCGGCGAGGTCTCAGGCGCCGGTCACGTGTCTCTCAGGTTCGCCGGCGATGCTCAATGGCGGATCGGTGCGGTGCGCCCGCGCCGGTCCGCCAGACCCACCCGAGGCGCGGACACCATGAGATCGACCATGACGGATCACACCACCACCTGCCATCCGGCCGCACCGGCCGCCGACTCACCCGCCGCACGGGCCGCCGATCCCCCCGGCACAGCCGCCGCCTCCACGGCCAGCGCCGCCGAGGCGCGCCAGGCAGAGCGCCAGGCCGAGTATCGCGCGCTCATGCGCAAGTTCTGGTTCGGCGCCGCCGTCGGCGCCCCCACCATGGTGCTCTCCTACCCCTGGCTCATCCCCGGACTGCGCGAGCTGTTCCCGATGGGCAGCCAGCAGCTCTGGTACCTCTGGGCGTTCATGGGCATCGGATCGTTCGCGGTCATCGCCTACTCGGGCAACCAGTTCTTTACCGGCGCCTGGGAAGGCCTCAAGCACCGCTCGGCGAACATGCACACGCTAATCGCGATCGGGACCGGCACAGCCTGGATCTACTCGACGGTCGCGCTCCTCTTCCCCCAGCTCTTCCCGTCGAAGGCGACGACCGACGTGTACTACGACGTAACCGTCGTCGTCACGGCACTCGTCGTGCTCGGCATGGCCATGGAGGTCAAGGCCCGCGGGCGCACCTCGGAGGCGATCGAGAAGCTCATCGGCCTTCAGCCCAAGACCGCGCGCGTCGTGCGTGGCGGGGCCGAGCGAGAGGTCCCGGTCGACGAGGTCGTCGTCGGCGACGTCGTGGTTGTGCGCCCGGGGGCCAAGGTCCCGGTCGATGGGATCGTCCTCGAGGGCGCCAGCGCGATCGACGAATCGATGATCACCGGTGAATCGATGCCGGTGGCCAAGGCCCCGGGCGACGAGGTCATCGGGGCGACGATCAACGGCACGGGGGCCCTGCGGTTTCGGGCCACGAAGGTGGGCGCCGACACCGCGCTCGCCACGATCGTCCGCATGGTCGGCGACGCCCAGGCGTCCAAGGTCCCCATCCAGCGGATCGTCGACGTCGTGTCGGGCTACTTCACGCCAATGGTGGTGATCGCCTCGATCCTCGGGTTCGTCGTCTGGTACGACTTCGGACCGTCGCCCGCGTTCGCGTACGCGGTCGTCGTGAGCGTCACGACCCTCATCATCGCCTGCCCCTGCGCGCTCGGCATGGCCACCCCGATGTCGCTCACGACCGGCGTCGGCCTGGCCGCCAGCCATGGCATCCTCATCCGCTCGGGCGACGCGCTCCAGGCGGCGAGGAGGCTCGACACCGTCGTGCTCGATAAGACCGGCACGATCACGGTCGGCAAGCCCGCCGTCACCGACATCGTGTCGGGCACGGGCACGACTGACGCCGATGTGCTCGCCCTCGCGGCGGCCGCCGAACGCGATTCCGAGCATCCCCTGGCGGCGGCCATCGTCGCGGCGGCCCGTGAGCGTGGGCTCGAGACTGCGGCGCCGTCCGCCTTTGAGGCGGTCGCCGGGCACGGCATTCGGGCCACGATCGATGGGCGGGTCGTGCTCGTTGGCAAGCGCGCCCTGCTCGAGGCCGACGGCATCGCCGCCGATGCCTTGGAGGCCGAGGCGGCCCGCCTCGCCGACGAGGCCAAGACCCCGGTCTACGTGGCCGCGGACGGTCGGGCGCTCGGCCTCCTCGCGATCGCCGACCCGGTCAAGGCCGACTCGCGCGAGGCGATCGCGGCGCTCCGGCGGCTCGGTCTGCGGGTCGTCATGCTCACCGGCGACAACCGGCGCACCGCGGACGCGATCGCCCGTGCCGTCGGCGTGGACACCGTGGTCGCCGAGGTCCTGCCGCAGGACAAGGCGCACGAGGTGCGCAAGCTCCAGCTCGAGGGTCGCGCCGTGGCGATGGTCGGCGACGGTATCAACGACGCCCCGGCCCTCGCCCAGGCGAACGTCGGCTTCGCCATCGGCACCGGCACCGACGTGGCGATCGAGGCCTCGGACGTGACCCTCATCAGCGGATCCCTCGGGGGCGTCGTGGCGGCCATCGCGATCAGCCGGGCCACGATGCGCAACGTGACCCAGAACCTCTTCGGCGCCTTTGTCTACAACGGCCTCGGCCTGCCGATCGCGCTCGGGGTGCTCTATCCCTTCACCGGGTTGCTGCTCTCGCCGATTCTCGCGGCCCTCGCCATGTCGTTCAGCTCCGTCACCGTCATCAGCAACGCCAACCGCCTCAAGCGGTTCCGCCTGCAAGGAGTCTCCGCATGAGCCCCGACCGGATCCTCGTCACCGTCGTCGGCCTCGCCGCCGTCGCCGCCGTCGCCTGGTTCTTCTGGTTCAAGCGCGCCGAGGGCGTCGCTGCGGCCACGATGTCCGACGGCTACCAGGAGGTCATGGTCCTCGTCAAAGGCGGCTACACACCCGACACGATCCGCGTGTCGGCGGGCAAGCCCGTGCGCCTGCTCTTCCGGCGCGAGGAGACGGCGGCCTGCTCCGAGCAGGTGGTGCTCGCCGACTTCGGCAAGTCCGCCGTCCTGCCGGAAGGCCAGGTCGTGCCGGTCGAGTTCCTGCCGGGTGAGCCCGGCGAGCACGAGTTCACCTGCCAGATGGGCATGCTCCGCGGGCGCTTGCTCGTGGAAGCGGCATGACCCAGCGCACGGAGCCTCGGGCACAGGCGACCGTGCACGCAGCGGTGGCGGTCCACCTCTCCCCGGGCCGCCACCGCTGTCCCGTCTGCGACGGCGCGATCGCGCCAGCCGAGGGCGTCGCGACCCGCTATGAGGGCATGACGCTCGTGCTCCGGAGCCCCGAGTGCCGCGCCCGGTTCGAGCGAGATCCGGACCGCTACCTGCGGGATCCGGCAGCCGACGCGGCCGCATGCCGGTGCGAGCCGGCGGAGTCGCCCGCCAGCGAGTGGTGCTGCGACCGGTAGCACCCGGCCCGGGCGCTCGACTCGGCCGCCGCGCGGCGGGCACGACCCGGGCCCTCGCGTCGCGGCGTCGCCGCGCGTGCACCCTGGAGACCACGTCCGTCCATCTGCACGGTCCCGAGCCGGCTCGTCGGACCGGTGAGCACGCGAGCCCGGTGGCCCCCGCAGGGCCGACGGTGAGGGCGCCGCGGCCAGCCGGCCGGGCCCCTTCACCACATCTTGACGATCACTTGAGCACCGCGGACATCGAGCCTTGATGGGCGACCGGCACAGTGACGCTCGTCGGGAACGACCGACACACCAACACGAGAAGCTTCCCGGGCCGCACCCCGCCCGGGACCCACAAGGAGTCAGACGACATGTCCCCCAAGCGCATCGGTGTCCTCGCCGGTACCGTCCTCGCGGGCGGCCTGCTGCTGGCCGTCGCCGGCACCGCCCTTGCCCAGAGCCCCACTGCCAGGCCCACTGCGACGCAGTCGATCGTCCCGGGCCCGATGGGCGCCATGATGGGCGCCGGCGGCCTGATCGCGTCGGCCGCGCCCGGCCAGAGCGCCGCGCCAACGTCCACGTTCGGGGCCGGCATGATGGGCAGCGCCGGCCGTGGCATGGACGCCGACGACGTGGCGCAGATGCAGAGCTCGATGAGCCAGGCTGGCAGCCAGTATCAGGCGATGCACATCGCCATGACGACCCAGGGCTGCAGTCCCGCCGTCATGCGCGGGTTCCTCGCCTCGCCCGCGCCGACGAAGTAGGCACTGGCCCGCCTCAGCGGAAGGGGCCTCGCACCTGAGCGCGGAACACCGGCGAACCAGCAGGCGTTCCGCGCTCGTTCGCGCCCACCCCGATCTCAGTCGGCCTCGCCGGACCGCGGTGCCGAAGCCGCGTCAGCGTCGACCGCCGGTCGCGGGGACCAGCGCACCGCTCGGGCCTCCTCGACCGCGGCGAGGGCGGCCGCCACCACCGCCTCACCGATGCGATCGGCTTCGCCCACGCTCATCGCCAGGTCGACGTCCCCGTCGATCTC
>JAJZRQ010000109.1 GCA_021802585.1 Chloroflexota bacterium | reverse complement strand
GCACGTACCTCGCCTGGGCGGCCGACGTCGAGGTCGGCGGGGCGCTCGCGAGCCTCGCCCCGCGCCTGCTCGACGGGCCCGCCCCCGAGGCGATCGCGCAGGCGCTCGACTGCGCCCGCGGCCGCCTCGAGGCCCTGGGCGAGGCCGGCGAGGGATCGTGACCCGGCCGGCGGCGCGTTCCTCGTCCAGCCGCCGCGTGCGACACTCCCCGCCATGGAGCTCGTGACGCGGGCGATCGGCCCGCTCCAGACGAACGTGCACCTCGTCGCCGACCCGCGGACGCGCGAGGCGATCGCGATCGACGCGGCGATCCCCGGCCTCGCCTGGATCACGGGCGAACTCGAGTCCCGTGGCTGGCGGCTCGCCCTCATCGTCTCCACCCACGGTCACTGGGACCACGCCGGGGAGAACGCCGCCCTCCAGGCCTGGTCGCGCGACGCGGCGACGGCCGCGGCCTCCGGACCGGCCGTGTCGCCGGGGGACGCCGCAGAGGGGGCGGGCGGGGTCCTCGACGCCCACGCTGCCGAACACGGCCTCGTCGTCGTCGCGCCCGACGGGCGCGCGCGCCGCGCCGATCCGTCCCGCGGCGCCGAGATCGCCGCCCATCCGGCCGACTGGCACCACCTCACCGACCCGCGGCCGCTCTTCGCCCCGTTCCCCATCCCGCCCTCCGTCCCCGCCGCGGAGCTCGCGGAGGGCGGCGTCATCCGGTTCGGCGAGGTCCGCCTCGACGTCCTCCACACCCCGGGCCACACCGAGGGCTCCGTCTGCCTCGTCAGCCACGAGGCCGGCGTGGTCTTCTCCGGTGACACGCTCTTCGCCGCCGGGTGGGGGAGGGTGGACCTGCCCGGCGGCGACCCCGCCGCGATGGTCGAGTCGCTGCGGCGGCTCGCCATGCTCCCCGACGCCCTCCGCGTCCTCCCCGGCCACGGCCGCGCGACGACGATCGCCACCGAGCGCCCCTGGCTCGAGCTGGTGGCTCGCGAGGGCCGCCTGCCGCCGTGGACCTGAAGCAGCCCGGCTGTAGCCCGGCGGTGTCCGCTCTGCTACGGAGCCCTGCGCATTGACGGCACGGTCAACGAGGGGGGACCAACAGCCGGCAGAGGCAAGGCGTCCACGCGGTGGCACTCGGATACGCACCGGTTCGACCGAGCCGCTGTCTCCCACGAGACGCGACGATCCGCGAGGTGTTCGCGGCCGCTCCCACAGCGCTGCGCGAGGCGCGTCGCCCCGGCGAGGCAGCCCCCGGAGGTCGGATCGTCCTGCGCCTGGCGCGCCGGGCGCCGTTTGCCTGGCCGGCCCTCCTGCGCTCCCTCGAGTTGCGTGCCCTGCCGGGCGTGGAGGAAGTGGTCGACGGCGTCTACCGCCGGAGCCTCCGGCTCCCCAATGGGCCGGCGCTCGTTGAGCTGGCCGATGACGGGAGGCCGCCAATCTGAAGGCGTCGATGCCGAACGAGCGGGGCGTCTTCTTCCTCCAGAACCTCGTCGCTTACTTCTCGCGTTTCGACCCAACCGCGAGGGAGCGCTACGACCCGACGGTGGATCAGGTCACGAGCGTCCAGGGCTTGTTCCGGGACGCCGCCGGCGTGGCGCAGCTGCCCGCAACGGCGTCCGGGCCGTGGATCGCCCCCTACGCAGGCAAGCCCTTCGACGCGGTCGTGACACAGCTTGCGAGCGCCTGCGCAGCCAACTGACCTTCTTCCCGCAGGCCCACTACGAGAAGCGAGTCGTTGGCCCCATCGGGGGGAGGACCCTCAGCCCGGTGAACGCGAGTGATGACTCCAGGGCTATTGACCCCACTCGCCGCGCTTGGCCTTGGCCCGGGCGGCGCCGGCCTTCAGGATCGCTCCCCAGCGCCGCCGCTCCGCCCGCCGGGCGACGGCGTCCATCTCGAGAGCCCGGAATCGCTCCTCGCGCCCGAGCTTCCGCCAGCCGGCGAGGCGCTCCGCCCCAAGGGCACCCTCGGCCACGGCGGCGATCACGGCGCAGCCCGGCTCGCCGTCGTGGCGGCAGTCCGCGAAGCGACAGGACTCCGCCACTGCGGCCACGTCGGCGAAGGCGAGGCCGAGGCCTGTCCCGTCGTCCCAGAGCCCGAGTTCCCGCAGCCCGGGCGTGTCGAGGAGGAGCCCCGCCCCGCCGGGCAGCGTGACGAGCTGCCGCCCCACGGTGGTGTGGCGACCCCGCGCGTCGTCCTCGCGGATCTTGCGGACGAGCAGCCGCTCCTCGCCGAGGAGCGCGTTCGCGAGCGTGCTCTTCCCGACGCCCGACGAGCCGACGAGGGCGACCGTCCGTCCCGGTCCGAGAAACGCGCGGACGGCGTCGAGCCCCGCCCCGCTCACCGCGCTCGTGGCGACGACCGGCACGCCGGCCGCGACCTCCTCGAGCTGGGCCTCGGCGACGGTGATCTCGACGGGGTCCCGGGCAAGGTCGACCTTCGTGAGGGCGACGACGGGCTGCGCGCCGGACTCCCAGGCGGTCGCGAGGTACCGCTCGAGACGCCGCGGGTTCAGCTCACGGTTGAGGGACGTCGCGACGAGGACGACATCGACGTTCGCGGCGAGGACCTGGACGGGCGCCCCGTGGTCCGCCGGGGCCCGCCGCCGGAGCTGGGTCCGGCGCGGCAGGACGACGTGGACGGTCGCCATCCCCTCCGCCGGCCGGGCGTCGACGGCGACCCAGTCGCCGACGACGGGCAGCTCCGCCGGGCCGGCCTCGTAGCGGAGCCGGCCCGTCACCCCGGCTCCGAGGACCGCCCCGTCGCCGGCTGCGACCTCCCACGCCCCGCGGTGGGCCGCGACGACGCGGGCCGGGACGAGCCCGTCGCCGGGCCCGTCGAGCGCGGCGAAAGCGGCGTGCCAGCCGGCGTCCCAGCCGAGCGTCGCGAGCGCCGGGCGGTCGGCAAGCCCGCGCCCGCTCATCGGGCCGCCCCGCCGTGATCGCCGGTGCCGAGCTCGAGCGGCCGCCGCCACTCCGTCTCCCGGGCCACCTCCCGGAAGCCCATCTTCTCGTAGAGCCGCAGGGCGCCGGTCTCGTTCTGGGCGTCGACCCCGAGGGCGGCCTCGGTCATCCCGCGGTCGCGGAGCGCCCGCAGGGCCCGGCAGATGAGGGCCGAGGCGATCCCCCTGCCGCGCCACGACGCCGCGGTGGAGATGTTCTCGCACCAGCCGCGGCGGACGCCGAGACGGTCGTTCTCGATCGCATGGACGAACGGCCGCACCATCCCGACCACCTCGTCGCCGGCCCAGGCGACCTGCCAGAGATCGGCCTGGGCGTTGAGCGGGTCGGCGAGGAACTCGCGCCACGCGGCCTCCGAGCCGTGGTCGGGGCTCGCTCCCCAGTGGCCGGCGAATGCTGCGACCTCGGCCTCCCAGATCCGGCGGACCTGGTCCGTCCCGACCGGCCGGACCTCGACTCTGCCTGGCAGCGGGAGGTCGGGGATCGCATCGAGGGTGGGCCGCAGCATCTCGCAGCTGAAGCGGACGGCGACGAAGCCTGCGCCGGCGAGCGCGTCGCGGGTGCCCGGCGGCTCGGCCATCGTCGCGAGGCTGAGCGTGCGCGGCCGGTCGATCGGCCCCTGGGCCGCGGCGATCTCGCCGTGGCGGGCGAGGACCCAGGCGAGGAGGGCGGCGAACGACCCGACGGGAGCGTCCGGGGTCAGGTAGAGGGCCGCGTCGTGGACGCGGTCGCCGCGGAACTCGTCGCGCCACTCCGCGCGGCAGTAGCCCACGGCCCGCCCCGCGTGCTCCGCGAGCCGGAGGTCGGCCGCGAGGTCGCTGTTGGCGAGGTGGTCGTAGTGGGCGCGCAGGAAGTCGACGTCCATGACGAACAGGCTCCCCGCCGGGAGGCGGGCCGCGTTGTTCACGTCGACGATCGTCCGGGCCTCCTCCGGCCAGCGGACCGGCCGGAGGGTGAGCCCGGGAACGGCGGTCGGGCTCGGCCCGGCCGGGGAGGTCGTCGTCGTCATCACCCGACCCGCTTCAGCTTGCCGGTGCGCTTCGCATACCGCTCGGCGCGCCCGAAGAGCCAGAGGCCGGTCGGGATGAGGGCGACGCCCATGATCGCGAGCGGCCAGATGTCAGGCCAGATGTCGACGAGCGTGGCACCGTCGAGGAGCCCCCGGCGGACGCCGTCGAGGATGTACGTCGCGGGCGAGAACGCCGAGGCGACCTGCATCCAGCCCGGCAGGACCGAGATCGAGTAGTAGACCCCGCTCACGACGAGGAGGCAGGACTGGATGACGAACGTCATCTGCGCCCCGCGCTCGACGTAGAGGAGGGGCAGGATCGCCGCCATGACGCCGATCCCGATGACGGAGAACGAGCCGACGACCATGATCCCGGCCGCCGTGACGAAGTTCGCCTTCGAGAGGTCGAGCTCGAAGAACGCCGTCAGGACGACGAGGATCACCGTCGTGTGGATGAGGCCGTAGAGGATCGCGTAGGCGGTCGAGCCGAGGAGCTGGGACGCGCGCCGGACCGGCGCCATCATCGTGTACTCGAGGGTCCCCTCCCAGCGTTCCCAGCTGATCGTCTCGGCGATGAAGCTGAAGACGGTCGAGAGGTAGTTCCAGAAGATCGCCCCGATCACGAGGCTGAAGATGAGCCGCTTGTCGGCCTGCTCGGCGCCGATGAACGAGATCGCGAGGGCGCCCGCGATCGCGTACACGAGGAACGCGAGCTCCCAGCCCCAGTAGCGGCGGCTGAGGTTGAAGTTGCGCTCGATGAAGGCGAGCGACGCGCCGAGCTCGCGCGACGCGGCGCTCATCGGGCGGTGGAGGGTCGTCACGGTGGGGTCACTCCCAGTGGTTCGGGGGCCGGCCGGCCCGCGCCTCAGCGCGGGCCGGCCGGCAGGAGCCGCTCGGGCGCCGGCTCGGCGGCGATGCGCGCGCCGATGCGGACGATCGAGCGGCCGATCACCCGGCGGATCCGGCGCTCGTCGGCGCGGGGCGCCCGGCGGGCGATCCGTGCCTGGCGTGCCTCGGCCTCGAACCGGGCGGCGCGGTCCGCGTGGACCGCGTGGATGATGCGGATGGCGTTCACGGCGCTCACCTCCCTTCGGCGGGCGGGGGAGTGGTCGGTTGCGGGCCGGGCGCGGCCGGCCGGGCGGAGCTGGTCGCGGCTGGTCATGCGTCGTCCTCCGGGGCCTGCTCCTCGACGTCCTCGTCGAGAGAGCGGCCGGTGTACGTCAGGAACACGTTGTCGAGCGTCGGCGGGAGGCCCGCCTCGCGGGCCACCCGGGCCTTGAGGCCGTCCGGCGTGTCCTCCACGACGAGCCGTCCGGAGTCGAGGATCGCGATCCGGTCGCAGAGCCGGTCGGCCTCGGCCATGTCGTGCGTCGTCAGGAGGATCGTCGCGTCGTGGGTCGCCCGGAGGTCCTCGACGAAGGACTGGACCTCGAGCTTCGAACGGGGGTCGAGCCCCGTCGTCGGCTCGTCGAGGAGGAGGAGCGTCGGCGAGGTCAGCAGGGCTCGCGCGATCGCGACCTTCTGCTGCATTCCCCGGCTCATCTGCTCGATCGGGCTGCCCATCCGCTTCTCGGCGATGCCGAGGCGGGCGAGGATCCGGACCGCCTCGCGGCGCGCCTCGCCGGCGTGGAGGCCGTAGAGGCGGGCGGCGAAGGCGAGGTTCTCGTACGGCGAGAGCTTCTTGAAGAAGGCGGCGTCGACGCTCACCCGGTTGATGAGCCGCTTGACCGCCATCTCGTCTCGTTCCACGTCGTGGCCGAAGACTTCCGCGCGCCCCTCGTCGAGGGTGAGGAGGGTGGACACGAGGCGGATGAGCGTGCTCTTGCCACTCCCGTTCGCGCCGAGGACCCCGTAGATCTCGCCGCGCCGGACGCTCAGCGAGACGTCCCCGACGGCGACGACGGGCTTCTTCCTCCGTCCCACGAGGAACGTCTTCGAGACGTGCTCGAGGTGGAGGGCCGGGGGACCGGCGGCCGCCCCGGGAACGGGTGCCGGGGTCTCGAGCGGGACCGGGGCGATCGTCTCGTCGTGCCCCGAGACGGGCCGCCGGAGCGCGCTCTTCGATTCGGTGAGGGTGCTGCTCACGGTTGTCTCCGTTCGTCTCGGTGGTCGGCGATCCCGGTGGATGGGCCCGGTCGCGGCTCGGTCGTCCAGAGACGAGGAGAGCCGCGGGCCCGACGTCAGTTCCTGCGTCGTGGGCCCGCGGCTCCGGGTCGCCGCCCCGCGCGCGGCGGGGCAATGAAAAAGCCGCTGGGCCCTGATCCGGCCCGCGGCTGCGGTCCTTGCCTGGCGGCGCTACCGCCGCGTGACTAGGCCGAGCTGGGCACAGATCGCCCGTAGAGCGCGCCGTCGACGGGCGCGGTCGACCGCACCCGGGCGCTCATGGGGAAGATCCGCTCGCTCATTCGGTGTTCACGCCTCGTCTGTCGTGGGCACGGGACTGCCGCGCCGGGGCGGACACTACGCCTCGCCGTCGGGCC
>JAJZRQ010000108.1 GCA_021802585.1 Chloroflexota bacterium | reverse complement strand
CGGCCCGCGGCGGCGGGGAGCGGCGGGGCGGCCGCCTCCGGCGACCCGGCCGACGGCGGCGGGGAGCGGCGGGGCCGCGCGGCCCGGCCGACGGCGGCCTGCTTCGGCTAGACTCGGGACATGGGTGCTGTCGACACGATGGAAGTGTTCTTCGAAGAGTTGAACTCCGGGGCGCGCGACCGCGCCGTGGCGCTGATGGACGAGCGCGTCGAGATGCGCGTCCACGTCGGTGACAGCGCGCGGACACTCCGCGGCCTCGAGCAGGTGAGCGGCTGGTTCCTCCGCGCCGACGCGGGCCTGAAGATGGTGCCCGGCGAGGTCCAGGACATGGGCAACACGTGGCAGGCGGACCTCCTCGTCCTCCGCCCTGGCGCTCCGTCCCAGCACCTCGACGCGAGCTTCCGCGTCGAGGCCGGCCGGATCACCTCGATCAACCTCACGCCGCGCCGCTAGCGCCCGCCGGGCCGCCCCCGGGCCCACGCGGGGCGCCTCCGGCGGAGCGGCGATCCCGCCCTACGGCGAGGGCGCAGGCGAGGCGCCGCTGTCGACGATCTCCGTCGGCTGCGGCTGCGGGATGACGATCTGGTCGCCGATCGCGATCTGGTTTGCGTTCTTGATCTGCGGATTCGCGGCGAGGAGCTGGTCGATCGTCACGCCGTACCGGCTGGCGATCTTCGAGACCGTGTCGCCGGCCTTCACGACGTAGACGATCTGTGCCGGCGTCGGGACGGGCGTCGGGCTCGGCGCCGCGGACGCGACGGCGGATCCGGCCGGCGACGGCGTGGGCGCGGCCCCGTCGCCGCCACCCCCGAAGCCCCGGAGGAGGAACGGGGTTGCGAAGAGGGCGACGCCGACGAGGAGCACGATGAGCGCGTACGCGACCGGCCGGGGGATCCCGCCGCCACGCGACCGCAGGCTCGGGTAGCTCTCGAAGCGGCGCGGCTGCTCCCAGCTCGGGGCCTCGGGGTCGACGATCTCGCGGTGCGTGCCGGCGACCCGGCGCTCCCCGCGCGACGCTCCCACCGGCGCGTACCCGACGGGCGCTCGGCGCGCATCGACGGCGGGGCGCCGCGGCGGCGTGGTTGCCTCCTGCTCCCCGGGCCATGGCTCCTCGTCCTCCGGGAACTCGTCGCGCGACGGGCGCGGCCGGCCTCGCGACGCGAGGAACGCCGGCGCGGCTCCCTCGTCCAACGCGAACCGGGCGGGCTCCTCGGCGACCAATGCGGACGGCGGCTCGGGCGGGACTTCCGCGGCCCGGCGCGACGGGGCGGCATCCGCGGCGGGGGGCGGCGGAGCCGCATCCGCGGCCGGGCGCGACGGGGCGGCATCCCGGTCGGCGTCGAGCGCCGCGGCGGCGCGTGGCTCCTCGTCCCCATGGGCGCTCGCTCGGGCCCAGGGCGGCGGCGCCGACCAGCCGGCATCCGAGGGTCGCGGCTCCCGCGCCGGAACGGGGCCCGCCGCGGCAGGTGCGGGGCCAGCCGGCGCGGTCCCGCGGGGAGGCGCGCCACGGGGCGAGCGGCCGAGGGCGTCCGGCCTCGGCGGGGCAGCCTCGCGCTTCGCCCAGTCCTGGAACGTCGGGCAGCCGGGGAACGCCGGCGCGAGGCAGTAGGCGGCCTGGTGGGCCAGCGCGCGGGGTGCCGCAGGGCTCTCCGCGTAGCAGCGGTGACCGTGGTCGGGAACGGGAGACCGGAAGTCGCGGTCATACTCGAGGGCGACGAACGGGCAGACGACCTGCGGATCGGCGGGGCGCTCGCTCACGCCGCGATGATACCCGGGCGCGGAGCAGGTGCCAGCGGGCACGACGCAGGTCTGCGACGGCCGGACGCGCCCGTCGCCGGAGGAACCTCGGCGCAGCGGGCCCCGGACCCGCCGAGCCCCCGCAGCCGCCCTGCCCGCGACGCCGCCACGGGCCCACGTCCCTCTGGCGTCGGGCGGGTCCGCGGCGACCAGCCGCGCCTCGCGGCGGCGAGTACGGTCACGTGCCCGGCCGCCGTCGCGTGCCGCCGCGGCGGCCGCGTGCCACCGCCGCCGTCGCGTGCCACCAAGGCCACGTGTCTCCATCGCCGCTGCGAGGGCGGGTCTGCGTCGGCCACGATCACCGCAAGCCGCGCCCGGCGCCGGCACGCCGAGACGGGCCTCCGGGCCCTTGACCCGGGCGCCGCCGCGCGCTTGCATGGCGGCCATGCGCACGTCACGCCGCTCCGACCGCGGGACCGGCCGCCCGAGGCCCGTCGGCACCGCCCGTGGGGCCCGGCCCGCGCGCTCCGACCGCGGTGCCGCCCGCCGTTCGATCGTCGGCGGCGCCCGTGCCTCGATCCTCGTCCTCGTCCTCGTCGCCGCCTGCGGGGAGCCGACGCCCCCTGCCGGCACTCCGGCGCCCCCTGCCGGCACCGCGGCGCCCGCGACCGCCGCCCCGACCTCCGCCGTGCCCACCGAGGTCCCGACGACCTCCGCGACGTCGCCGCCCTTCGCCTGCGGCGAGACCGTCCGGCGGCCCGCCAGCGTGCCGGTGGCGCGGATGAGCGGCCTGGCCGCCACGAACGACGCCGGCATCGGGCGGATCACCTTCACGTTCCTCGCGGCGGGCAGCGTCGCCGCGACGCCCGAGGTCGAGGTCCGCCCGGGCATCCCCCCGTTCACGATGGACCCCAGCGGCCTCCCCCTCGAGGTGGGCGGGACCGCCTTCGTCGTGATCATCCTGCGCGGCGGCACCGCGCTCGACGCCGACTACCGGCCGACGTTCGCCGGCCCGTTCGACATCGCCCCCGGCGGCAGCCCGATCGTCGAGCTGAGGCGCGCCGGCGACTTCGAGGCGGTCTCGACATTCGTCGTCGGGCTGGCCGGCGAGCCCTGCGTCCGGCTCCTCCCGCCCGACGGAAGGAGCCGCCTCGTGATCGAGGTCGCGACGCGATCGACCGGGTCGACCGGTGGCGCCGCAGGCGCGGCAGCCCGATGTCGGCCCTCAGTGCCGGCCCTCGCGTCCCCGGCGCCGGCAGCGGTGGTCGAACGCCGGGTACGCGGCGACCTGGCAGACGGACCGGCCCTCCTCGACGAAGGTGGTGCCCGGGTCGAGTCTGCGCCGGGGCAGTCAGGCCATGTCGAGCGACCCAGAGCCCAACGCCGGCCAGACCATCCGCGGAGTCCGCGACACGTCGCGTGTTGACCATCGCCCCATCCCCTCCCCCGTTTGACACCCCGGCGGGGCGCTCCGACACTTCGAGGGCACAGGCGCGCGGCTCCCGCCGCGCCGCCGTCCCGGGGGGACAACCCACGCGTTCGAAGGAGTGCTCGATGCGCCCGACCCGCCTGCTCCGCCCGTCCACCGTCGTCCGGGCCCACTGCGACATCCCATGTGGCATCTACGACCCCGCCGAGGCCCTCCTCGCGGCGAAGACCGTGGCCCGGATGGTCGAGATCATCGGCCAGATCGACCCGTCGTCGATGGCGATCGCCGACCGCAACAGGTTCGTGCGCTGCGTCGCGATCAAGGAGCAGCATGCGGAGAAGGTGAAGCACGAGGTCCAGGTCATCTGGTCCGACTACTTCAAGCCCGAGCACCTCGAGAAGGTCCCCGAGCTCCACACGAAGGTCTGGAACGTCCTGAAGCTCGCCGGCAAGAACAAGCAGAGCGTCGACGCGGAGGCCGCGGCGGCCCTCATCGCCTCCGTGCAGGAGTTCAGCGACCTCTTCTGGTCGACGAAGAAGTAGCGACGGCCTCGATCGAAGCGAACGGGCGGCGCACCGCGGTGGGCGCCGCCGGGCCGACGCCGGATGCCGGCGCCGCGCGACGCCGGCGACGCCGCCGGCCGCCGGCCCAGCTCGTCGCCTTCCTCGCCGCGGCCGCCGTCCTCGGCCGGGCGTTCGACGCCGCGACGACGCTCCGGCGTGCCCGCCGCGGACCCTGGCGGGCGGAGGTGGCCGAGGGGAGCATGGCGCCCGCGCTTCTCCCCGGCGACTGGCTCCTCCTCGACCCGACCGGCCGACGCTGGCCGCGGCCCGGCGCAATCGTCGTCGTCCGCGAGCCGGGGACGGGGATCCTCGCGATCAAGCGGGTGGCCGCGCGCGGCCGGGTGCAGGGTGCGCCCCCTGCGACCGTGACCCGCCCCGACGGCGCGGTCCTCGCGCTCGGGCCGCGCGAGGCGTGGCTCCTCGGCGACGCGGCCGACGGGTCGATCGACTCGCGCCGCTACGGCCCCCTCGACGCCGAGGACCTCGTGGCCCGCGCCTGGTTCCGGTACGGGCCGTCGCGGAGGATCGGCCGCCTCCGCTGAGGCGGGCGGCGCGCCCGGGGGGACCGGCTCGCACCTCGGCGCGACGCCCGCGCCGCGGCTGCCTTCCCGCCCCTGCCGCTACCCCGCGAGGGGCAGGCCGGCGGCCCGGACGTCCGCCGCGAAGCGGGCGAGGCCGTCCTCCGACGTGTCCCATCTTGACGGGAACGCGACGAGGCGGTCGAGCCCGGTCGCCGCGAGGGCGCCGAGGCGGTCGACCCGCTCCTGGCCCACCGGGCGCATGTCGCCGTCGCGGCAGTAGAGGGAGATCCGCAGGGTCGCCGGATCGCGCCGCTCCTCCTCGCAGCGCCGGCGGGCGACGGCGATCGACTCGACGATCTCGTCGGGCTCGAGGAAGACGAGGTTCAGCTCGTCCGCGTGGCGGGCGGCGAGGCGGAACGTGACGTTCTGGCCGTTCCCGCCGACGATGATCGGGAGGCGCGGCTGCTGGAGGCCCTTGGGGACGTTGATCGCCCCGTCGACCCGGGCGTAGAACCCCTCGTAGCTCGCGCGCCCCGGGGAGAGCATCCGGCGGATGATCTCGAGGTGGTCGCCGAGGGCACCGAGCCGCTCGCGGAGGGTCGGGAAGCCGTACCCGTACGCGATCCACTCGTCCTCCTTCCAGCCGGCCCCGATCCCGAGCTCGAAGCGGCCGCCGGAGATGACGTCGAGGGTCGAGGCCATCTTCGCGGTGAGGGCGGGGTTGCGGAACCCCGTGCACACCACCATGTGCCCGATCCGGGCGCGGGTCGTCGCCTGGGCGATCGCGCCGAGCATCGTGAACGACTCGAAGGTGATCTCCTCGGCCGGGTCGGGCGTCGTCGTGAAGTGGTCGAACACCCAGAGCGACTCGAATCCGAGCGCCTCGGCCTGCCGGGCCCGGGCGACCGCGGTCGACCACGCGTCGGCCGGGTTCCAGCCATCGAACTCGCGTTTCCAACCCTGGGGGATGAGCACCCCGACGTCCATGCCCGTCGAATCCTCCCGAACGTGGACGGGGCGCGGACCCGGTCGTCGCGCGGGGGTCGTCCGGTCGCCGAGCCTATCATCGGCGGCATGGAGACGCCCCCGCCGTTCGACCCGTCGACCACCTCCCATCCGGACCCCGAGACGACCCTCTCGGGCCCGCCGGAGCCGTGGGCCGCGCTCCCCCAGCCCGTCCGGCGCGACGGACCGCCGTGGTGGATGACGGAGATGATCGCGGCCGAGCCCGCCCTCTCCGGTCGGGTGCTCCGCCGCCTCGGCGTCGTCCGGCGCAGCTCGGGCGTGCCCGGCGTCCCCGCCCGGCTCGAGGCGCCGGGCCGCGACACGCCGGCCGGCCGCCTCGCGGCGGCGATCCGGCACGCGCTCGAGAGGGGCGAGCCGGTGGTCGTCACCGGCTGCGGGACGAGCGAGCACGGCGCCCAGGCGTTCGCCGCGATCGTCGGGGAGGCGGCCGTGCGGGCCGGGATCCGCGGGGCCGGGCGCCCGGGGAGCGTCCTCGCGGCGCAGGCGTTCGAGGCGGCGCTCGCGCCGCAGCGGGGCGGCCTCCTCGTCGGGATCAGCCACGAGGGCGGCACGGCGGCGACGCTCGCCGCGCTCGACGCGGCTGCGGCGTCGGGGACTCGGACCGCGGCGGTCACCGTCCATCCGGCCTCGCCGATCGGGCGGGCGGGGATCGTCCTCGCCACCGGCGAGATCGACCGGAGCTGGTGCCACACGGTGGGCTACCTCTCGCCGCTCCTCGCCGGGGTCGCCGTCGGTGCCGCGCTCACCGGCGAGCCGGGGGACGCCGAGCCGGCCGTCGTGCGCGCGCTGCTCGAGGCGGGGATCGCACAGGCGGGGGCCGCCGAGGAGGTCGCGGCCGCGGTCGGCGACCGACGCGAGCTCATCGTCGTCGCGTCCGGAGCCGACCGGCCGGCGGCGCGCGAGCTCGCCCTGAAGGTCGAAGAGGCCACCTGGCTCCCCACGGCCGTCCGCGACCTCGAGACGTTCCTCCACGGCCATCTCCCGTCCATGGACGACACGACCGGGCTCGTGCTCATCCTCTCCGATCGCGATGGGCGCGCCGCCCGCTCGGCCCGCGCGCAGCAGGCGATGGCCGCCGCGTCGCGGGTCGGCGTCCGTGCCGGGGGCATCCTCGCCGCGGGGCTCGACGCGGAGTGGCCGGCGTTCCTCCTGCCGGCCGGGCGGATCCTCGTCCCCGAAGCCGAGGCGCTCCCCGCACCGGCCGCCGCGCTCGTCGGGACGGTGACGCCGCTCCAGGTCCTCACGGAACGCCTGGCCCGCGCCCGCGGCACGGACCCCGACCCGATCCGCCGCCACGAGCTCGCCTACCGGGAGGCGTCGGCACTGGCGGAGTAGCCGGTCGGTCGGGCGCGGGGCACCCCGGGCCTCCGCGGGACGGGCGGACGGGCCGGGCCGCCTCGGGCCGGGGCACGGCGGGCCGGGCCGCCTCGAGCCGGGGCACGGCGGGCCGCCGCGGGACGGGTGGACGGGTCGGGCCGCCTCGGGCCGGGGCACGGCGGGCCGCCGCGGGACGGGTGGACGGGTCGGGCCGCCCCGCGCATCCTCTCCAATGCGGCCCCCACGATCCTTCCGCGACGCGGGGCCCGCCCGGAGCGGCCCGCGGCGGAGTCCTTCCTCTCCGCTGCCCGCCACCGGATGCATCG
>JAJZRQ010000107.1 GCA_021802585.1 Chloroflexota bacterium | reverse complement strand
CAGCCAGCGGCTCACGACCTCGCTGCGCTGCTGTTCCTTGGTGGTCAATCTCAGGTTCTCCCTCATCGGGTGAGACTGACAAAGTCACTGAGCAGTCGACCCTGACAGATTCACTGAGCAGGGACAGCCCCGGCGGTGGGGCGTGACGGCACTGCTAGGATCGGGCGATGCAACCGGACGCGCGCAGCTGGCGACCCCAGGCATTCGGGCGTCGTCATCCACGCAACCTCCACGACCCGCTCGTCGAGCCGGCCTGGGACGGCATCCGCATCCTCGCCCACGTCACGCCGAACGGCGTCAGCCTCCTCGACGCGACCGGGAACGACCTCGCCGCCGACCACCCCGAGGTCGCGGCCGAGCTCCTCACGACGATCCGGGCCGAGACGATCGTCGCCGACGGCTACCTCACCGACCAGGCCCTCCGCTCCGGCGTCGGGGTCACCCTCGACGACGAGCCGCCAGGGCTCGGCGAGCATGTCGCCCAGTTCTTCCTCGGCAAGCAGGCGGCGGATGCGGTCGGGGGCCGGGGTCGCGTCCCGGGCCAGGGGACGGGCCGCACCGTCCGGCACGCGGAAGAGGCCGCCGCCGAGCCCCTGCCGATCGCGTTCGTGGCGATCGACCTCGTCGCCCTCGACGATCAGCCGCTCCTCGAGATCCCGCTCCTCGAGCGGAAGCGCCTCCTCGAGAGCGTCGTGCCCGAGGGAGCCCGGGTCCGCCGCACACCGTTCGTCCGCGAGCCCGCCGGCAGCTTCATCGTGACCTGGCGCGCCCTCGGGTTCGGCGGCCTCGCCTACAAGGAGGCGAACAGCCGCTACCACCCCGGCGTGAAGAACGACGGCTGGTCCCTCATGGCGATGCCCCGCCGCTGACGCCCTGCCGGCCCATGGCCGCCGGGGCGCGGAGCCACGACCGGAGTGGGCTGGATGGGGGACGAACTCCGTGGGCCGGCCCGCGGCCGGCGGGTCGCCGGCCGGCAGCTGCGTGGGCCGGCCCGCGGCCGGCGGGTCGCGAAGCCGCACCGACCCCAAGGCCGCGCGTGCCACGAGCCGCCTGGGCCGCGCCGGCCCGACCCGTGGTAGGGTGGCCCCGTGCCGTCCTCCGTCCTGACCCCCGCGATCGCCGCGGAGATCGAGCGCCTCGGTCGGGCCGACCTCGTCGTCGGCATCCCGAGCTTCCGGAACGCGACGACGATCGGGCACGTCGTCCGCGCGGCGCAGGCGGGCCTCGTCCAGTACTTCCCCGACCTGCGGCCCCTCCTCGTGAACTCCGACGCCGGGTCGCCCGATGGGACGCAGCGCGTCGTCGCCGAGACGGAGCCGCCCGACTACGTCGAGCGGATCCTCCTCGTCCGGCCGACGAACCGCCTCGAGCGCCTGAGCCTGACGTACCCCGAGGTGGACGGCGTCGGCGGGAAGGGCGCGGCCCTGCGGACGATCTTCGAGATCGCGGCGGCCCTCGACGCGCGGGCCCTCGTCGTCGTCGATTCCGACCTCCGCTCGATCACCCCCGAATGGGTCGAGCTCCTCGCAGGCCCGATCCTCAAGGGCGGCTTCGACTACGTGACGCCCCTCTACGCCCGCCACAAGTACGACGGGACGATCACGAACACCGTCACCTACCCCCTGACGCGGGCCCTCTACGGGCGCCGGATCCGGCAGCCGATCGGCGGCGACTTCGGCGTCTCCGGCGATCTCGTGCGCCACTACCTGTCACGCGACGACTGGACCGCCGAGGTGAGCCGCTTCGGGATCGACATCTGGATGACGACCCACGCCCTCATCGGCGGGTTCGCGGTCTGCGAGACGCGCCTCGGCGCGAAGGTCCACGACCCGAAGGACCCCTCCGCCGACCTCGGGCCGATGTTCCGCCAGGTCGTCGGGACGATCCTCGGCCTCGCCGGTCGGCATCCCGGGGCATGGCTCGAGATCCGTGGCAGCCACGAGGTGCCCGCCTACGGCTTCGAGCGCTGGGTGGAGCCGAGCCCGCTCCAGGTGAACACCCTCCGGCTCCTCTCCGAGCTCGGCGCGGGCCGGGTGACGCACGCCGACACGTGGCGGGCGATGCTCGCGCCCGACCACGCGACGGCCGTCGAGGAGCTGGCCGTCGAGGCGGGCCAGCTCGCCGAGCGCGCCGCCCGGCGCCTCGGCCTCGGCGGGACGGAGAGCGGCGGCGCCACGGTCCCGACGGACGAGATGAGCGAGGCGGTGAGCGCATTCCACTTCCCCGACGAGCTGTGGGCCGGGATCGTCTACGACGTCGTCGTCGCGGCGCGCTTCGGCCCGATCCCGCTGGAGCGCCTCGTCGCCGCCCTCGTCCCGCTCTACTTCGGGCGGGTCGGCAGCCTCGTCATCGAATGCCGGCACCTCGACCAGGCCGACGCCGAGGAGCGCGTCGAGCGCCAGGCGCGGGCCTTCGAGCTCCGCAAGCCACACCTCGCCGACAGCTGGCGCGCCGCCGCCGCGGCGGCCGACCGCGAGGGCGCGGACGCAGCGCCGGGGGGCGCTGGCAGATGAGCCGGGCGCCGCTCCCCGCCCGGATCCTCATCCCCGTCGCGAACCCGGCGACCGCCGAGGACCTCGTCCGGATCGGTGCCGACATGCTCGACCCGCGGACCGGCGAGCTCACGGCCCTCGGGATCGTCGAGGTGCCCGAGGACGTCGCCCTCTCCGACGGCGCGACCCGCGCCCGCCAGGCGCGCCGGCTCCTCCAGCGCGTCCTCGACTACGCCCCGCCGGGCACCCGGATCCGGCCGCTCGTACGGATCGGGCGCCGCGCCGCCGAGGGGATCGTGGAGGCGGCCCGCGAGATCGACGCCGACCTCCTCATCTTCGGATGGGGGGGCCGTCCGGGCGGCCGCGCCGGCGCGAACGGCCCGGTCTTCTCCCCGACGATCGACGCCGTCGTCCGGGAGCCGCCGTGCGACATCGCCGTCGTGAAGCAGCGCCCGCTCGGCGAGGTGCGCCGGATCCTCGTGCCGGTGCGCGGCGGCCCCCACGCGGAGCTCGCGCTCGCGTTCGCCGACGCTCTCGCCCGGCGCCACGAGGCACGGATCGCGGTCCTCCACGTCATCCCGCCGGGCGTCACGAGCACCGTCCGGGCACAGGCCGAGCAGGCCCTGGCGGCGTTCCTCCGGCAGCACGCCCGGGGCCATGCCGACGGGGTTCTCCGCGAGGCCCCGAACGTCCGCAACGCGATCCTCCGCGAGGCCGAGGTGAGCGACCTCGTCATCATGGGGGCGTCGGCGGCGCCCGAGGGGACCGCGGCGGACACGTTCCTCTTCGGCGCGCTGCCGGAGGCGATCGCGGCGCGCGCGACGGCACCCGTCATCGTCGTGAAGACGCGCGAGCGGATCGGCCGGGCGACGTTCGAGGAGCTCGCCGGACGGGCTGAATCGCTGGCCGCCGCCGACCGCGCGGCGGAGGAGTCGCGAGCGGTCCCGGCTCGGGTCGAGCGCTGGTTCGGGGAATCGAACTTCCACCACGCCGAGTTCCGCAACCTGCGCCGCCTCGTCGCCCTCAAGGAGCAGCAGGGACTTACCGTCAGCCTGATCTTACCGACGCTGGACGAGGAGGCGACGATCGGAGAGATCGTCCGCCGCGCCCGGAAGGTCCTCGTCGACGGCGTGCCCCTCGTCGACGAGCTCCTCGTCATCGACTCCGCGTCGACGGACCGGACCCGCGAGATCGCGGCGGGGGAAGGCGCCCGTGTCGTCGTCCACCCCGACGTCCTCCCCCGCTACGGCTCGTACCGGGGCAAGGGCGAGGCGCTGTGGAAGAGCCTCTTCGAGACGAGCGGTGACCTCGTCGCCTGGTGCGACACCGACGTCCGCAACTGGCACCCGCGGATGGCGTACGGAACCCTCGGGCCGCTCCTCGCGGAGCCCCGGATCCAGTACGTCAAGGGCTACTACCAGCGCCCGATCGTCGAGGGCGGCGTCCTCAAGGAGGGGGGCGGCGGCCGCGTCACCGAGCTCGTCGCCCGGCCGCTCCTCAACCTCTTCTTCCCCGACCTGTCGGGCTTCATCCAGCCCCTCGCCGGGGAGTACGCGGGCCGGCGCAGCCTCCTGGAGACGATCCCCTTCTTCACGGGCTACGCGGTCGAGATCGGCCACCTCATCGACATCGCCGAGCGGGCCGGCCTCGACGCGCTCGGCCAGGTGGACCTCGAGCGACGGGTCCACCGCAACCAGGAGCTCGAGGGGCTCTCGCGGATGAGCTTCGTCATCCTCCAGGCCGTCATGAAGCGCCTCGAGGAGCGCCGCCGGGCGCGCCTCTTCGCGGAGCTCGGCTCGACGATGAAGCTGCCCCGCTTCGGCGGGAGCCGCCTGAGCCTCGAGGTCATCGAGCTCGCCGACCGCGAGCGGCCGCCGATGATCCGGATCCCCGAGTACCTCGAGCGGCGCTCCGGTGGAGGCGCCTGAGGCCGTGACGGGCGCCGGGGCGGACGGCGGGCCCGCGTCGACCGGCGCAGGCCGCCCGCTCGCCGTCCTCGTCGCGCCCGATTCGTTCAAGGGGTCGCTCACCTCGGTCGACGTCGCCCGGGCGCTCGCGGCCGGCTGGGCCCGGGCGCGCCCCGCGGACGACCTCCGCCTCGCGCCGCTCGCCGACGGCGGCGAGGGAACGCTCGTCGCGATCGAGGCGGCCGGCGGCTGGGGGTGGCGGACGGCGCCGGCCCATGACCCGCTCGGGCGGCCGATCGAAGCGCGCTGGCTCGCCTCGGCGGACGGGAGACACGCGGTCGTCGAGCTCGCGGCGGCCTCGGGACTGTCGCGCCTCGCGGCCGGCGAGCGGGACCCGCTGAACGCCTCGACCTTCGGCACGGGCGAGGTGCTGCGGGCCGTCCTCGACGCCGGGATCCGACGGATCGACCTCGGCGTCGGGGGGAGCGCCACGACCGACGGCGGCCTCGGGGTCCTCGCCGCGCTCGGCCTCGCGATGACCGTCGAGCCGGGGCTCGAGGTCTACCTCGACGACCTCGACCCGCGCCTCCCCGAGGTCGACCTGCGGGTCGCCTCGGACGTCGCGAACCCGCTCCTCGGCCGGACCGGTGCCGCGGCGGTCTACGGCCCCCAGAAGGGCGCGACGGCGGTGGACGTCCGGAGCCTCGACGGCGCCCTCGGGCGGTGGGCCGACGCCCTCGAGGCGGCGACCGGCCGCCGCGAGCGCGAGACGCCCGGCGCCGGCGCCGCGGGCGGCACGGTCTTCGGCCTCGCCTGCCTGCGCGACCGCTTTCGCTCGTTCGCGGTCGTGCCGGGCGTCGAGCTCGTCATGGACGCCGCCGGCTTCGGCGCGAAGCTCGCCGGCGCCGACCTCGTCCTCACCGGGGAGGGTCGGATCGACGCCCAGACGGCGTTCGGGAAGACGGCCCTCGGCGTCGCGCGACGGGCGGCGGCCGCGGGGGTCCGGTGCGTCGCGGTCGGCGGGGGCGTGGAGCCGGATGGCGCCGCCGCGCTCGCGGCCCTCGGCGCCCTCGCCGTGCCCGTCGCGGAGGGCCCCCAGTCGGTCGAGGAGGCGATGGCCGCGGGCACGGCACCGCTCGAGCGGTGCGGCGAGCGCCTCGCGCGGCTCGTGAGCCTCGGCATGGGATTCCCCGGGTGACCATCGCGCATCCCGGACCGGGACTCCGCGCCGGGGGGGCCGCGCGCGGGCATCCGCGGAAGCCCCCCGACCCGGCGCGGGCCTGGGCCCGCTCGCTCGACCGCCGGCGGCCCGGCCTCGTCGCGTTCGTCCTCGCGGAGCTCGCGGCGCTGTACGGCACGCCGCGCCGGGACACCCGCCTCGACCCCGTCTCCGAGCTCGTCCTCACGATCCTCTCCCAGAACACCGCCGACGTGAACTCGGAGCGGGCGTTCCAGGCCGTCCGCGACGCCTACCCGGCCGACGGCCCGATCGCCGTCCACCGGGTGGTCGCGCCGGACGGGACCGAGGCGCCGCCCGAGGGCTGGGGCGGCCGCGGCCTCGACGCCGGCTCGGCGCCGGACTGGGCCGCCGTGGAGCACGCGCCGCTCGACGAGCTCATCGAGGTCATCCGACCCGGCGGGCTCGCGCCCCAGAAGGCGCCCCGGATCCAGGGCGCGCTCCGCCACGTCCGCGAGACGACCGGCGGGTACGACCTTGGGTTCCTCGCCGGGATGGAGCCGCGGGCGGCCCGCGACTGGCTCACCGAGGTCCCGGGGATCGGGAAGAAGACCGCCTCGATCGTCCTCCTGTTCTGCTTCGGCCTCCCCCTCATGCCGGTCGACACGCACGTCGAGCGGGTGAGCCGGCGGATCGGCCTCGTCCCGCCGAAGGCGGGGCCGGATGAGCAGCACGAGATCTACCGGCATCTCCTCGCGCCGGGCGACGTCCACGCCGCGCACGTCCTCCTCATCCAGCACGGGCGGCGGACGTGCCACGCGCGGCGCCCAGCCTGCGACCGCTGCCCGATCGCCCCGCGCTGCCGGTTCCTCGACTCGAAGGCGCCGTAGGGCGGGGGCGGCGCACGGGCGCCGCAACCGTGGCGCGGGGCCGGCCAGCCCCCGGGTCGGGTGCGGGAGCCGCACCGCGGCGCGGGGGCCCCGGGTCGGGTGCGGGAGCCGCACCGCGGCGCGTTATGCTCGCGTGAGTGTCACTCTCCTCTGCGTCTGACGGCTTGGCTCCTATGCTCGCTGCCCACCCGGCGGGTGTGGCTTCCATGCGTTGTGCCGGCCGTCAGACACGTCGGACCGGCCGGCGTGACTTGATAGGAGCGTGGCTTCGCCCCCACTCAGGTGTGTCCGCCGACCGGTCCTCGGCCGTCACCTCGGGTGAGGAGGAGACACGGACATGGTCATCCTCGGAGCGGATCTGCACAAGCGGTCGCACACGGTGGTCGTGATCGACGCGACGGGTCGCAGGCTCGCCGAGCGCCGAGTGGACGCGACACCCGAAGGCCACCTCGAGCTCCGCCGCTGGGCGGCCCAGT
>JAJZRQ010000106.1:3298-7059 GCA_021802585.1 Chloroflexota bacterium | reverse complement strand
CGAGGTCGAGGAGGTGGTGCCAGCGCTGCTCATGGCGAGCTGACCGATCAGACGCGAGGATGCGTTGCGCCTGCTGTTACACCACGTGCTGGGACTTGACCCGGCGGGGGCGGCGGGGGTGCTCGGCGCCGCCCCACGGAGCAGGCGAGCCGGGGGCCCGGCTCCCCAATGCTTGCCCAGGGATCATTCGTCATCGCCTGCCCGGCCGACGGGGATCCACCGCCGGGCAGATCCCCCGGTGGCCCTCCCTGTCGAGCTCGGCCCCGCTCGCGAGGGGCCCGGGCGAGGGCGACGGTGGCCCCAACGGGGAGCGGACGGCCGCAGCGTCCTGCGCAGTGATCCGGAGGGCCGCATCGGGGAGCGGCCGCGCCGCAGCCACCCGGGGCGGTGACCCGGCCGCGCCACCCCCGGGGCGGGGAGCGGCCGCGCCGCAGCCACCCGGGGCGGTGACCCGGCCGCGCCACCCCCGGGGCGGGGAGCGGGGACGGCCGCGCCGGCCGGGGCGGGGAGCCGGGACGGCCACGCCGCAGCGGGGAGCCGGGAGCCGCGCCGCATCGGGGAGCGGACGGCCGCGCCACCCGGAGCGGCGTCCCATGGGGCGCCGGCACGCATGGGGCGCCGGCAGGCACCACGCCGGCACGTGCCCCGCCGGCACGCGGCCGGAGGCACGCATCCGTCCGGTCTTCCCCCGCGCCGCGCCGCCCGCTAGGATCGCGCGGATGGCCGGACCTCTCGCGCTCGACCCTCCCGGCAACGTCGCGCCGGGCACGGGCGGGCTCGGTCGCCGCCTCGCGGGCCTCACGCCGAGCGGCCGTGCGCGGGTCCCGGCGGCCTGGGCGCTGTACGACTTCGCGAACACGATCTACTCGTACGCGATCGTCACGTACGCGATGGGGCTGTGGACGGTCGACAGCCTCGGCGCCGCCGACGGCCAGCTGTGGTTCGGGATCGCCAACGCCGCGAGCGTCGGCCTCAACGCGCTCGTCTCGCCGATCCTCGGCGCGGTGAGCGACCGCGGCGGGCGCCGCCTCCCGTACCTCCTCTTCTTCACCGCCCTCTGCATCGGGGCGACGAGCCTCGTCGCGCTCCTGCCGACAGGCGCGCCGGGGATCGCCTACGTCGGGCTCGTCCTCTTCTCCGTCGCGAACTTCGCCTACCAGGCCGCCCTCATCTACTACGACGCGACGCTCCCGGTCGTCTCCCTGCCGGCCACGCGCGGTCGCGTGTCGGGGATCGGCGTCGCGGTGGGATACCTCGGCACGATCACGGTCGGCCTCCTCATCCTCGTCCTCGACTCCGGGTCGAGCCCCCTCACGTTCCTCCTCGCCGCGGGGCTGTTCGCCCTCTTCGCCGTCCCGATCTTCGTCGTCGTCCGGGAGCGGCCGACGAGCGATCACCGGCTTCGCCTCGCCGACATCGTCGGATCGTGGTCGCAGCTCGCCGTCACCCTCCGCGACGCGCGACAGGTGCCGGGGCTCCTGCGCTTCCTCGTCGGTCGGTTCTTCTACACGGACCCGGTGAACACAGTGATCGTCGTCGCGAGCGTGTTCGCCACCGAGGCGATCGGGATGACGAAGGCCGAGGCGAACGTCATGCTCCTCGTGATCACCGTCGCGGCCGTCGTCGCGAGCTTCGGCTGGGGGCTCTCGGTGGAGCGGTTCGGCCCGAAGCGAACGCTCCTCGCCGTCCTCGGCTCGTGGTGCGTGGGCCTCGTGATCGCCGGCTCCGTGCTGAGCGTCCCGACGTTCTTCCTGGCCGGGGTCCTCCTCGGGTCCGGGCTCGGCGGGGTCTGGACGAGCGACCGTGTCTTCATGCTCCGGCTCTCTCCGCCGGACAAGGTCGGCGAGTTCTTCGGCCTGTATGGGCTGGCAGGCAAGTTCTCGGCGGTCACGGGTCCGGTCCTCTACGGGGCGATCGTCGCGACCCTCCTCGGCGCCGGCTGGGGTGACGGGGCGTACCAGGTCGGGATCCTGAGCTTCCTCGTCCTCATGGTCATCGGGGCCGCGCTCCTCGTCGGCGTCCCCGAGCCGCCGGTCGAGGGGGCGGCGTCGCCGGGGGCGCAGACGGGCCCCGCGGGCGCGTGACATGCGAAACGCCCCGGCCGGTCGCCGGGGCGTTTCGAGGGACGCGTTGAGGGGTGGCCCCGCCTCGGGGCCTGTCGTGCTGCGGCCCGGGCGGGCCGCCGGATCAGGCGATCGTGTGCGCGGCGTCGACGCAGCCGACCGTGCAGCCGCGGGCGTCGCGGCCGATCGAGCCGGCGAAGTGGAACCAGCGGTCCGCCCCGGCGTCGCCGGCGTGGCCGGACGAGCGGCTCGTGAGGCGGCAGCCGCAGGCCGTGCAGACGACCGTGGAATCACCGATGCGGCTGGCGGTACCGGGGGCTGCCCCGAGGCCGCGGGTGTAGCTCGCCCGGAGGAGGTCGATGGCGGTCATGAGGTCGGCGTCCTCCCTTCTGGAGAAGGCCCGGGGTCGTGCCGCGCGCTCGCGGTGACACCGACCCACGGTTCCCCGACCGTACCGCGGCGCGCCGGCGAGGTCAGTACCGCCGCGGGGCCGCTTTCGTTTCGGTTCGGTTGCCCGGGCCCGATGGGGCGCGGGCCGGCTCGTCCGCTGCCTCCCGCCGGGGCGCGAGTCCCTGCCGGCTCGTCCGCTGCCTCCCGCCGGGGCGCGACCCCTGCCGTCGTCAGTCCGGGTAGCCCGCCGGGTGGTCCTGCTGCCACGCCCAGGCGGAGGCGACGATCTCGGCGAGGTCCGGCCGCTCGGGGCGCCACCCCAGCACCTCGCGCGCCCGCGCGGCGTCTGCGACGAGGACCGGCGGATCGCCGGGGCGGCGCGGCCCGATGCCGTGGGGGATCGCTGCGCCGGTGGCCAACTCGGCCGCGGCGAGCACCTCGCGCACGCTGAAGCCGCCGCCGTTCCCGAGATTGAGGGCGAGCGCGGACGCCGCGCCGTCTGGGCCCGACGTTCGCGGATCATCGGGCGCGGTCGCATCGAGGGCGAGGAGGTGGGCCCGGGCGAGGTCCTCGACGTGGATGTAGTCGCGGATGCAGGTCCCATCGGGCGTCGCGTAGTCCGTGCCGAAGACCGTCAGCGCGCGGAGGCCGAGTACGGCGCGGAGGACGTTCGGGATGAGGTGCGTCTCCGGGTCGTGGACCTCGCCGTTCCGCTCCGAGGCACCGGCCACGTTGAAGTAGCGGAGGCTGACGCTCCGGAGGCCGTACGCGCCCGCGTACCAGCGGAGGGCGCCCTCGAACGACCGCTTCGTCTCGCCGTACGGGTTGATCGGCGCGAGCGCGGCGTCCTCGCGGATCGGGAGGCTCGTCGGCTCGCCGTAGACGGCCGCCGTCGAGCTGAAGACGAGACGCCGCACGCCGGCCTCGCGGAGCCCCTCGAGGAGGGTCACGCCGCCGCCGACGTTCTCGCGGTAGTAGAGCGCCGGGTTCTCCACCGATTCGCCGACGAGGGAGCGGGCCGCGCAATGGAGGACGGCGTCGACGGGAGTCGCCGCGAGGACCGCGCGGAGGAGGGGAGCGTCGCCGTAGCTGCCCTCGACGAGGCGGGCTCCGTCGACGACTGCCGCTCGGTGCCCGCGCGACAGGTCGTCGAGGACGACGACCTCGTGGCCGGCGGCGACGAGCGCCTCCACGGAAACCGAGCCGACGTATCCGGCGCCGCCGGTGACGAGCACGCGCATCAGGACCTCCTCAGCAGGCGCCGGAGAACGCCCGGGCGGGCCGGCGACGGCTCGGGCGAAGGCGAGG
>JAJZRQ010000106.1:2859-3288 GCA_021802585.1 Chloroflexota bacterium | reverse complement strand
GGCCGGAGGCACGAACAGCTCGGCCGGGACGGCCGGAGGGAACGCCTGCGGAGGGCCGGCATCGGGCGCGGATGCCGCGCCCCGGCCCGCCGCGGCCGGCGCCGCGGGCCCGCGGAAGCGCACCACCTCCTCGAGGCGGTCGATCATCCGGCGGGCCGTGGCGTTCTCCGGGTCGATCTCGAGGGCCGTCCGGGCGAGGACGATCGCGCCCGCCTCGTCGCCGCGCTCGAGGGCGACGCGCGAGAGCCCGACGGCCGCGATCCCGTTCCGCGGGTCGGCGGCGAGGACCTGGCGATACGTCCGCTCGGCCTGGTCGAGGAGCCCGAGGGCGAGCGCGTTCTCGGCGGCGAGGAGGAGCTCGATCACGGGCGGCTCGCCTGGCGCGAGCGGCGGGTGCCCGGGCCGTCTGCCGCGCCGCCGCCCTCGCCG
>JAJZRQ010000106.1:0-2849 GCA_021802585.1 Chloroflexota bacterium | reverse complement strand
CGCCGCCCTCGCCGTCCGCCGCGCCGCCCTCGTCGCCGCCGGCCGGCGCCGCCTCGCGGGCGAGCGCCAGGAGCCGCGTTCGCTCGTTCAGCATCGGATCGCCGAGGACCCGCTCGAGCAGCGTGTCGAGGAGACGGCCGACGGCGGGTCCCGAAGCGAGCCCGAGGGCGCGCATGAGGTCGTCACCGTCGACCGCGAGATCCGCGCGCCGGAGCGCGACGTGCGCGGCCACCTGCGCCCGGCAGCGCGTCCGGAGCTCGCCGAGGCCGTCGACGTCGGGGGCGAGGCCGCTTCCCACGTTGTCCGCCGCCCGCAGGTCGATGAGCTCCTCGAGGTCGGCGAGGCCGACCCGCCGGATGAAGCGCCGCACCGCCGCGTCCGACCAGCCCGGCCCGTAGTCGAACATGTGGTGCCGGACGAGGTTCGCCACCCGCGCCGTGAACGCCCGCGGCGCCCGGAGCTCGTCGAGCCATGCCGCGGCCAGCTCGGCTCCGGCGACGTCGTGGCCGACGAAGTGCCCGTCGGCGAACGTCGCCGGCTTGCCGACGTCGTGGAGGAGGGCGGCGACCCGGGCGAGCGGCAGGCCGTCGACGAACGCGCCCGACGCCGCGTCGACCGTGCGGCACGTGTGGTCCCAGAGGTCCTCGCCGGGGACCTTCACCTGGGGGACGCCGCGCTGGCGGGCGAGCTCGGGGGCGACGACGCCGAGGAGCCCGGTCTCCTCGGCGAGCCGGAGCCCGATCGACGGCCGGGGAGCGCCAAGGAGCCGGGCCAGCTCCGCGAACGTCCGCTCGCCGGACACGTGCGCGGCGAGGGGCGCCTCGGAGGCGATCGCCGCCCGGGTCGCCGGCTCGACCGACATCCCGAGCGTGGCGGCGAAGCGGACCGCGCGGAGCATCCGGAGGGCGTCCTCGCGGAACCGCGTCGCGGGGTCGCCGACGGCGCGCAGGACGCCGGCCGCGAGATCCGCCCGACCGCCGAAGCGGTCCTCGACCGCCCCCGGCTCGCCCGCCGGGTCGAGGGCGATCGCCATCGCGTTGACCGTGAAGTCGCGCCGGGCGAGGTCCTCGTCGAGCGTGTCACCGAACGTGACGTCGTCCGGCCGCCGGTGATCCGAGTACGTGCCGTCGTGGCGGAACGTCGTCACCTCGTGGGTGCCGTCGGGGAGCGGCACGGCCACCGTCCCGAACCGGTTCTCGTAGCGGGCGCCGGGGAAGAGGACGAGGAGCCGGTCGGGGCGCGCGTCGGTCGCGACGTCCCAGTCGAGCGGGGCGACGCCGCGCAGGAGGTCGCGGACGCATCCGCCGACGAGGTGCGCCTCGTGGCCGGCGGCGCGGAGCGTCCGCGCGATCGACCGGATGCCGGCGGGGATCGCGGTCGTTCCCGGCCCCATCGCCGTCGTCGGGCCGCGCCCCGCCGCCGCGATCGCCGACGCGCCCGGCAGGGGCCCGCCCGCCGGGGCGTCGCGCGGCGGTCCCTCGCCGTCCGTCAGCTCGCGCCCAGGAAGAGGTAGCCGCGCCATGCCTCGTTCCGCTCGTCCGCGAGGTACGGCGAGAAGAGCGAGTAGACGTCGCTCCGCGGCTCGAAGGGGGGGCGGAGGAGCCGGAGGCGGGCCTCCTCGGGCGTCCTGCCGCCCTTCCGGTGGTTGCACACCTTGCACGCGGTCACGAGGTTGTCCCACGTGTGGGCGCCGCCGCGGTGGCGCGGCACGACGTGGTCGAGGGTCAGGTCGTGCCCCTGGCGGCCGCAGTACTGGCACGTCTGGTGATCCCGGGCGAAGACCTCGCGCCGGCTGAGGCGGACGCGCGGGCGCGGGCGTCGGACGTGGTGCTGGAGCCGGATCACCGATGGCGCGCGGTACGCGGCGCGCGGGGTGAGGATCGTCTGGTGGTCGTACTCGACGACCTCCGCCTTCGCGCCGAAGAGGAGCCGGAACGCGCGGGGCAGGTTGCAGACGTTCAGCGGCTCGTAGTTCTGGTTCAGCACGAGCACGACCCCGTCCATGGTGGCGGGATCGTAGCAGGAGGCGCCGCGGCGAGGGCGCGGCGGCCGCGGGCCGGCCCTCCCGGTCGCCCGGCGGCGATCGGCGCGTCGCCCCCCGGGCGAGGCCCTACCAGCCGGCCTCGGCGGGCACGCGGTCGCGGCGGAGCCAGACGAGGAGCGCGATGACGAAGCGGAGGACGAGGCTGATCCCGTACATCGCGCACCAGATGCAGACGGCGTCGATGACGAAGACCTGGAGGAACATGAAGTAGCCCTCGAAGGTCACCCCGACGAGGCTCAGCCCGTAGTGGAGCGCGAGGAGCCGGCGGTCGCCGGTCCGCCACCAGCCGAGGGCGGCGACGAGGAGGACGATCGAGAGGCCCACGCCGAAGACCGCGACCGGGACCCCCGCGATCCGGCTGTACTGGCTCTGGGCAACCTCCACGCACCCGGAGATCGGGCCGCAGACGGGGACCCCGCCCTGGAGCTCGACGACCGACAGGTACGAGGCCACGGCGAGCCCGAACGTGTCGAGCGCCGCGAGGACGAGCGCGGGATGGACCCCGCGGGAGCGGATGGCGAACATCGCGATCGCGAAGCTGACGACGGCGACGACGATCCAGAAGGCGACCCAGGCAAGCATCGCCGGGCAGCGTACCGAATCTCGGCGAACGGCGGCGTCGCGCCCGCGACCGCCGCCGGCGAGCTCGCGCCCGGCACGCGCGATCGCTCGAAAGCGGGTCGCCCGTCGGTATCGCTAGTCGACGGACGTGACCTCGACGCGGTCACCCGGCGCCACCGGGCCCTCGACGAGCACCCGCGCGTACCAGCGGGCGTCCTCCGGGTGGACCTTCTGGCTGATCCGG
>JAJZRQ010000105.1 GCA_021802585.1 Chloroflexota bacterium | reverse complement strand
CTGGGGCGGGGCGAGCTGGTACGGCCCGACCTCGGGCACGTACTGGACGCTGAACCCGAAGGAGTACGCCGACCCGCGGAAGCACGGGCCCGCGTACCAGGCGCGGGCACGCCGGGGGTCGGGCGACGGCCGGACGGCTGAGCAGGAGGCGGAGGGTGCCGGAGGTCCCTCGGCGGCGCGGCCACGCCGGCAGGCCGACGTCGAAGGTGCGGCGCCGGGTGCGGCGGCGGCCCGCGCGGCCGGGACCGCACCCGCCGCGCAGGGCCGGGCGACCGCGGCCCACGAGGCCCCTTTCGCGCGCGAGCAGGCGGCCGCCGCCGCTCCCGGCGTCGCCTGGCGCGTCGTCCTCGCCGTCCTCGGATGGATCGTCCCCGGGCTCACGATCGCCGCCGCGGCCGGGCTCCCGGGCGGGATCGTCGCGACCCTGCCGCTCCAGGCGGGTGGCGCGGTGCTCCTTGCCCTGGCGCCGCGGGCGGCGTGGGCCGCGCTCGGCGGGGCTGCCGCGCTCGTCGCGGCGCTCGTGCCGATCGTCGCGCTCGTCGCGGCGCTCGGTGGCGCGTTCGTGCCGGGCGGGCCGCCGCCGCCGGTCGTCGCCCTCGCGGCGCTCGCCTGGGCCGGCGGCGCCGCGCTCGTGGCGCGCGACCGCGTCGCGCCGTACCCGTGGCGCGGCCGCGGCCGAGCCCGGGCGCGGCCGCGCGGTACGATCCCCGGGTGAGCCGCCGTGCCCCGTCCGACCTCTCGAGCGCCGCCCAGGAGTACCTCCTCGCCCTCCGCGTCGCGGCGGGCGACGCGTGCCGCCTCTCGACGGCCCAGCTCGCCCGCCACGTGGGGGTGACGACGCAGGCGGCGAGCGAGATGGTCCGCCGCCTCGGGGCCGACGGGCTCGTCGGGCAGGGCGAGAACCGAGAGCTCGCCCTCACGCCCGCCGGCCGGGCCGCCGCTGACGCGATCTTCCGCCGCCACGCCCTCCTCGAGTGGCTCCTCACGACGGTCGTCGGCCTCGGCTGGGCCGAATCGGACGTCGAGGCCGCGCGCCTCCAGGGCGCGATCTCGCCGCGGGTGGAGGCGCGCCTCGACGACCTCCTCGGGCACCCCGAGACGTGCCCGCACGGCAACCCGATCGACCTCGCCGCGCTCGAGCGGCGCCCGGCCGGCGTCCCGCTCGCCGAGCTCGAGGCCGGGGAGCGGGCGACGATCTACCGCATCACCGAGCGAGCCGAGGACGATCCCGCCCTCCTCTCGTACCTCGAGGCGCGCGGTCTGACGCCGGGAACCCACGTGACGATCCTCGCGCGGTCCGCCTCGCTCGACGCCGTCACGCTCGACGGGCCGATCGGGCGGGCGACGCTCGGTCTCCGGCCCGCCGGCCTTGTCCGTGTCCTCCGGGGGGAGGCCGACCCGGCGCTCTTCCACCGCGTCCCCGGGGACGCCCGGCGGAGCTGACGATGCCCGACGTCCGGGTCCGGATCGCCCCCAGCCCCACGGGCCCCCTCCACATCGGGACGGCCCGGACCGCGCTCTTCAACTACCTCTACGCCCGCCACGTCGGGGGGACGTTCGTCCTCCGCCTCGAGGACACCGACCAGGCGCGCTCGACGGAGGGGTTCGAGCGCGACATCCTCGAGCACCTCCACTGGCTCGGGCTCGCGTGGGACGAGGGCCCGGCGGCCGGCGGGCGCGCCGAGCGCGGGCCGCACGGCCCGTACCGCCAGATGGCGCGCCTCCCGCTCTACGCCGAGGCGGCCGCACGGCTCGTCGCCGAGGACCGGGCGTACCCCTGCTACTGCTCGCCCGACGAGCTCGAGGCCGACCGGCGGGCGCAGGAGGCGAGCCGCCAACCGCCCCGCTACGTCGGCCGCTGCGCCACGCTCACCGCCGCGGAGCGCGCGGCGCGCGAGGCGGAGGGCCGCCGTCCCGCGGTCCGCTTCCGGATCGAGCCGGGAGTCGTGGCCTTCGACGACCTCATCCGAGGACGGGTCGAGATCGACACGGCAGCCCTCGGCGGCGACCTCGTCATCGTCCGCGCCGACGGGACGCCGCTCTACCACTTCACGGTCGTCGTGGACGACGCGGCGATGGGGATCACCCACGTCATCCGCGGCGAGGACCACCTCTCGAACACCCCGAAGCACATCCTCCTCTTCCGGGCCCTCGGCCACCCGGTCCCGGCGTTCGCCCACCTGCCGCTCATCCTCAACCCGGACCGCACGAAGATGAGCAAGCGGAAGTCACAGACGGCCGTGAGGGACTACGTCGCCGAGGGATTCGTCCGCGAGGCGCTCGTCAACTACCTCGCCTACCTCGGCTGGTCGCCGGGGACCGAGGAGGACGTCCTGCCGCTCGCCGAGATCGCCGCCCGGTTCGATCTCGCCGCGGTCCAGAAGGGTGGCGCGGTCTTCGACCGGGCCCGGCTCGAGTGGCTGAACGGCCAGTGGATCCGCCGGCTTGCCGACGACGACCTCGTCGAGCGCCTCGCCCCGTTCCTCGAGGCCGACTGGGCGGCCGGACGGATCGATCGCAACCCCGGCCCGGCGGAGATCGCCGCCCTCCTGCCGCTCGTCCGCGAGCGGCTGCCCGTCCTCGGCGCGATCGGCGAGCTTGTCGGCTTCCTCTTCAGCGACGCGGTCGCGATCGACCCCGCGCTCCTCGTGCCGAAACGCTGGGAGCGCGCGACCGCGCGGGCGGGCCTCGCGGAGGCGAGCCGGGCGATCGACGCGGCCGGGCCGGAGGGCTTCGCCGTCGGGCCGCTGGAGGGCGCCCTCCGGGGGGTCGCGGGGGCGAACGGCTGGAAGGCCGGCGATCTGTTCATGGCCGTCCGGGTCGCCCTGACGGGCCGGACCGCGACCCCGCCCCTCTTCGAGTCGATGGTCGCCCTCGGCCGCGAGCGCGTCCTCGCCCGCCTCGACCGCGCCGCCCGCGCGCTCGAGGCGGAGACTCCGGCCTGATCGACCGCCGCACCCGTGCGCCCGCCGCGGTCGGGGTGGGCCGATCCTCAGGTCGCCTCGACCTCGGCAAGGGCCGCGTCGATGATGGCCAGCGCCGTCTCCATCTCCTCCTTCGTGATGACGAGCGGCGGCGAGAGGTTGATGACGTTGCCCATCGTGACCTTGACGTTGAGGCCCCGCGCGAGCGCGGCATACATGAACGCGTCGGCCTCCGCCAGCGCCGCCTCTCGCGTTGCCCGGTCGCGGACGAGCTCGATGCCGAGGAGGAGCCCCAGCCCGCGCAGGTCACCGACGATGGGATGGCGTGCGGCGAGCTCGCGGAGCCTGGCGAGCGTCCACGCCCCGAGCTCGCGGGCGTGGACGACCAGGCCGCGCTCCTCGATCTCCGCGAGCACGGCCAGGCCGGCGGCGCAGGCCACCGGGCTCTTCTCGTGGGTGAAGTGGCCCAGCGCCCGATCCGCGGCGACGTTGAGGTCGCCTCGGGCGATGAGCGCGGCGAGCGGCATGACGCCTCCACCCAGCCCCTTCCCGATCACGAGGATGTCCGGCTCCACGCCGAAGTTCTCGCAGGTGAACATCGCCCCCGTCCGGCCAAGCGCGTGGGGGATCTCGTCGAGGATGAGCAGCGCGCCGTGGCGGTTGCACGCGGCTCGGACGGCTTGCCAGTAGGCCGCGGTCGGGATGTACGGGGCGTTCCGGACCGACTCGGCCACGACGGCCGCCACGTCACCCTCCTTCTCGAGGACGTACTCGAGGTAGCCGGCGCAGGTGAGGTCGCATGCGCCGGTCCGGTCGAAGCAGCCGAAGGGGCAGCGGTAGGGCTCCGGGGGCGGCACGTGTTCGGTTCCCGGGAGGAGCGGGCCGATGCCGGCCCTGAACTGGGCCTCTCCCCCGACCGAGATCGTGTCGAGCGTCCCCCCGTGGAAGGCGTCCCACATCGAGACGGTCTTGTGGCGGCCCGTCGCGACGCGGGCGAGCTGGATCGCGGCACTCATCGCGGTGGCGCCGCTCGTCGTGAAGAGGACCCGCCCGAGGTCGCCTGGGGCGAGCCGGGCCAGCTCGCGGGCGAGCCGGATCGCCGGCTCGTTGGTGAACCGGCGGGTCGAGAAGGGCAGCGCCTCGAGCTGTTCGCGGACGGCCGCCAACACCCGCGGGTTCCGGAATCCGACCTGGTGGACCGAGTTGCCGTGGAAGTCCATGATCCGCCGGCCCTGGCGGTCCTCGAGCCAGATCCCGTCGGCCGCAACGAGCACGTCGAGGCAGGGCGTCGAGAGCGTCTGGTGCAGGAACCAGCGAGCGTCCTCGGCGAGGAGCTCACGGGTCGCGTCGTCGAGGTGCGCCTGCTGCCAGGCGGCCCGTCGCGGCGAGCGGTTCGAATCGCCTTCGGCCAGCTCGCCGACTCGAACGGCCCCGAGGCCGGCGGCGGCGTTGGCCGCGGTCACGGCTGCTCGCCACGCGCCAGCCGGGACTCGATGTCGTCGAGGCAGGGCATGACGTCCGCGATCGTGTCGACGACGTAGTGGGCGCCGCGGCGGAGGAGCAGGTCGCTCGCGCGGTCGATGAGCGATCGCCGCCGCTCCACGGGAAGAGCTGCGAGCTCAGCTTCCGTCAGGGCAACGTAGTTTCCTGTCGCCGCCACCCCGATCGTCCAGGTCCCGGCGTTGAGCCCCTCGTCGATGTCGACCTGCGTGTCGCCGATCTTCACCGCCGCGGCAGGCGGGAACACCCGCAGGTTCTCGAGGTTCCGCAGCACCATCCACGGCTCCGGACGGCCCGCCGGCACCTCGTCGGCACAGACGCTGCTGTCGGGAACGTAGCCATGTCCGGCGGCCACCGCGGCCGCGAGATCGGTCGCGGCCCGGGTGTAGCCGGTCGTGGAGCCGATCCGGTAGCCGCGCCGCCGCATCGCTTCGACGGTCTCCACCGCCCCACCGATCATGTCCCCGTACCGGGCCATGACCGACTCCTGGATCGGCTTGAAGACAGAGAACATCTCCTGCACGTCGTCCTCCGTGCAGGGTCGACCCCGGGCCGCCTTCCACGCGGCGCCGACCCGCTCGCCCCGGGTGATCGCCCGGATGTGGTCGAGCTTGAACATCCCCATCGGTGCCCGCGCCTCCTCCGCGGTGATCGGCACGCCGAAGCGCTCGAACACCTCGACGAAGGCGACCGCCGGCGCGAAGACACCGTGGTCCTGGGTCGTGCCGGCCCAGTCCAGGATGACGGCCTCGATCGGCCCCCGGTACTCGCGATGGAAGCGGAACGACACGGCGGGCCCTCCTTGGGTCTGGGATGGGTCGGCGGAGCCGGGTGGCGTGGCGACGCGATGGCTCAAGAAGCGGCGATCGGGGCGCGGTAGCCCAGGCGGGCGAGCGCCGTCTCGAGGGCGCGCGCGAAGCCGCGCATGACATCCACGTCGAGCGCCCCGAGGGCACAGACGCGGAAGCTCGTGGCGGCTGCCGACCCGAGGCCGGCGTAGATCACGTAGCCATCCGCCTTCAGGGTGTCGTGGAGGTCGTCGTAGTCGATCCCGGCCGGGAGCGGCAGGCTCCGGACCGAGCCAGACCGATGCTCCGGCGCGACCACCGGGTGGAGGTCGAGCCGCCCGAACGCCTCGTCGAGGACTGCCATCCGGGCCCGGTAGAGGGCCCTGCGGTTCGGGAGCCCCTCGTCGAACAGCTCGTCCAGGGCAGCCTCGAGACCGTAGATCGCCGGGATCGGCGGCGTGAACGGGACGGTCCCCTGCGCCTCGGCATGCAGGTGGTTCCGGATGTCGAAGTAGAGCGAGCGCGGGGCAACGTCCGCGGTGCGCGCGCGGGCCCGGGGCGAGAGGATCAGGAAGGCGACGCCAGGCAGTCCGTGGAGGTTCTTGTTCGAGGTTCCGGCGACGATGTCGATGCCGCTGCCGGCGAGCGGAAGATCCTCCGAGCCGAAGGCGCTGATCGCGTCGACGACGGTCGGGACGCCCCGGGTGTCCGCCGCCCGCGCCACCTCCGCGACGGGGTTGAGGAGGCCGGTCGTCGTCTCGTGGGCCACGATCGCCACGGCGTCGATGTCGGGATGCGCGTCGAGCGCGGCCGCCACGGCGGCCGGGTCGATCGGGATCGTGTCGCGCTCGTCGACGACGATGGTCCCGATCCCCAGACGGGCGGCGATCGTCGCCAGGCGCTCCCCGTACGTGCCGTTGCGACACACGAGCAGCCGACGATCGGGGCGGACGAGCGCCCCGGTCATCGCCTCCATCGCGGCCGTCCCGCTTCCCCCGAGGAGGCAGGTCGCCCAGCCATCGTCGACGCCGGCGACGCGCCGGAGCTTCGCCGTCACCCGGCCGAAGAGGGCGTTGTACTCCGGCTCCCGGTGGCAGAGGTCAGGCCCCCCGATCGCCCGGTGGACCCGGTCGCTGACGACCGCCGGGCCGGGGTTCAGGAGGACCCGCTCGCGATGAGCCCGCCCGCTCCCGTAGAGCGGGGCCAGGGTCGCCCCGAGCTCCTCCACGGCGATGATCCGGTCCGGCTGTGATCGCACGAGCGCATGCCGGGCGGCCGCCTCGCCCGGCCCGGCAGCCACCACGCCGACGATCGCCCCGCAGCCGGCGCGATGCCCGGCCTCGAGGGCCCGGGGCCCGGCCGCGAGGATGCCCACCCGGCGCACGTCCGCCACGCCGGATGCCCGCATCGCCGAGAAGACCGCGAACGGCTCCGGGGCCGGCGGTCCGGCGACGCGGAGGGCGTCTCCGACGTTGGTCGCCCGCGGGCCAATCGCAGGGGTTGCGGGGGTTGCCGCGTCGTCGAGGACGGCGACGCGGGCCCCGTCGGTGCGGAGAGCGTCGAAGGCGACGCGCAGCGCAGACGGCGCCGCCGGCTCCCCGCCAGGGAGGCCACGCAGGTCGTCGCCGAAGATGGTCCAGAGGTCGATCGCCCGGTCGGTTGCCCAGGTGCGGGCGGTGGCGGCGCTTGTGGCATACGGCATCGGGCTACTCCGGGCTGGCAAGGGTCTTGACGAGCTGAGTGCTCGGGGCGGCGGTGTCGATCGTCAGGCTCACCCGGTCGGCGCGGTAGTGGTCCTCGGACCACTCCAGCACCTCGCCCGTCGGGTCGACGGCCCGCCGGCGAACC
>JAJZRQ010000104.1 GCA_021802585.1 Chloroflexota bacterium | reverse complement strand
TCGGCTGGCGCCATCCGCGCCTCCGGGGGCCCGAGTACGACGCGTTCATCGAGGCGTTCGTCGAGGGCGTCCAGGCGGTCTTCCCGCGGGCGATCCTCCAGTGGGAGGACTTCAAGCAGCACAACGCAATCCGGATCCTCGACCGCTACCGCGAGCGCCTCCCGTCGTTCAACGACGACATCGAGGGCACGGCCTCGGTCGTCCTGGCCGGGATCCTCACGGGGCTCGCGCACCTCGGGCGGCCGCTCGCCGACGAGCGGTTCGTCTTCATGGGCGCGGGCGCAGCGGCCATCGGGATCGTCCGCCTCATCCACGTCGCCCAGCGCGAGGCCGGCGCCGACGAGACCACGATCCGGCGCTCGACGGTCCTCTTCGACACGCGGGGGCTCGTCCACGTCAGCCGGCCCGGGATCGAGGACGACAAGGCGGCGGTCGCGCTCACCGACGAGGATCTCGCCGCCCTCGGCCTCGAACCGTCCGCGGCCCCGATCGACGCGGTCCGGGCGCTCCGCGCCGGGGCCCTCATCGGGACGACCCAGACGCCGGGGGCGTTCTCGGAGGCGCTCGTCCGCGAGCTCGCCGCCGTCGGGCCGGCGCCGCTCGTCTTCCCGCTGTCGAACCCGACGAGCAAGACAGAGGCCACACCCGCGCAGGTCGCCGAGTGGACCGCCGGGCGCGCGATGTGCGCGACCGGGAGCCCGTTCCCGCCGGTCCGCCGCGGCGGCCGGACGTGCGTCGTCGGCCAGGCGAACAACTCGTTCATCTTCCCGGGGGTCGGGCTCGGGGCGATCGTGGCCGGCGCCCGCGTCGTCCGCGACGAGGAGTTCCTCGTCGCGGCCCGGACGCTCGCGGGCCTCGTGGCGGAGGAACGCCTCGCCTGCGGGGCGCTCTACCCGCCCGTCGCCGACCTGCGGGCCGTCTCGCGGGCGATCGCGATCGCGGTCGTGCGCTCGGTCGGGACGATCGAGGGCGAGCCGCTCCCGGCGGGCCCGGCCGGCGAGGTGGTGGCGGCGGAGGCCGTCGACGCCGCCGTCTGGTGGCCCGACTACCCGCCCTACGAGCCCGCCTGACCACCCGCCGGCGTCGCCGGCCGGCGTCCCGCCGCTCGCCCCGCGGCCGCCCGCCGGAGCCTCGTCCCGGCGTCGCTGCGGGGCGCGTCGCGACGCGCATAATCCGCCCGTGCGCCTCCCGTTCCGGCCCCCGCTCGAGCCGATGCTCGCGAAGCCCTGGCCCGCGCTTCCCGACGGCCCGGGGTGGGCGTACGAGCCCAAGTGGGACGGGTTCCGGGCGCTCGTCTTCCGCGACGGCGACGAGCTGCTCATCCAGAGCCGGGACCTGCGGCCGCTCGACCGGTACTTCCCGGAGCTGGCGGCGCCACTCCGGGCGGCGCTCCCCGCGCGGGCCGTCGTCGACGGCGAGATCGTCATCGTCGGCCCGCGCGGGCTCGACTTCGACGCCCTCCTCCTCCGGATCCACCCGGCCGCGTCGCGGGTCCGGCTCCTCGCCGCGGAGACCCCGGCCCGCTACGTCGCCTGGGACCTCCTCGCGGCGGGGGACGACGACCTCCGCGCCCGCCCGTTCGTCGAGCGCCGCCGGGGCCTCGTCGCCGGCCTCGTCCCCGGCGTGCCGGGCGTCGCCCTCACGCCGATGACCGAGGACCGCGACCTCGCCGCGGACTGGTTCGCACGGTTCGAGGGCGCCGGCCTCGACGGGGTCATCGCGAAGCGCCTCGCCGGCCCCTACGAGCCCGGCCGGCGGGGCTGGGCGAAGGTGAAGCACGCCCGCACGGCCGACGTCGCCGTCGCCGGGTTCCGGTGGCACAAGGACGAGGCCGGGACCGGCGTCGGGTCGCTCGTCCTGGGCCTCCACGACGGGGCGGGGACGCTCCACCACGTGGGCGTCGCCTCGGGCTTCGCAGCGGCCCTCCGCCGCCAGCTCGTCGACGAGCTGGCGGCGCTCCGCGAGGGCGCCCTCGACGGCCACCCGTGGCGCGACTGGGCGTCGCCCGAGCTCGCCGAGGCTGCGTACGGGCGGCGGATGCCGGGGGTCCAGAGCCGCTGGAACCGGGGCAAGGACCTCGGCTGGGAGCCCCTCCGGGTCGAGCGCGTCGCGGAGGTCGCGTACGACCACCTCCAGGGCGACCGCTTCCGCCATGCCACCCGGTTCGTCCGCTGGCGCCCCGACCGCCGCCCGGCCGATTGCCGGTACGACCAGCTGGAGTCCACGCCGCCGTACGAGCTGGCCGACATCTTCGGAGGCCCGGGGCGGTGACCGCCTCCTGGTCGATGCCGCCCGGCCGTCGGCGTCGATCGCGCCGCCCGACCCTCGTCCTGGGGCTCGCCGGGATCTTCACCGCGAGCGCCCTCGCGGGCTGGGCGATCGCGGATCCCGGCGCGTTCGACGCGGCTGTCGCGGGGATCGCCCGCGGCGCGCTCCCCACGGCGTCCCCCGGCGCGCCCGCGGTCGCGCCCCCCGCCGCCCCGGACGGCGGCCCCGGCCAGCCGACACCCGCGGCCGAGGCGACGACCCCCGCTCCCGCCGCGTCCCCCGTCCCGGCCTCCCCGACGCCGGCGGCCTCGCCCCCGGCCGTCCCGAAGGCGCTCGCCGCCCGCCTCGACCGGGCCCTCGCGCGGGCCCGGGAGCGGCTCCTCCTGCCCGGCGTGGAGGCGACCGTCCTCTTCCCCGACGGGTCGACGTGGACCGGTGCGCTCGGGTCCGCCGACGTGGCGACGGGACGCCCGGTGGACGCGGACACGCCGTTCGCGATAGCGAGCGTGACGAAGACGTTCACGACGGCCCTCGTCCTGCGGTACGCCGAGCAGGGCCGTCTCCGCCTCGACGATCGCCTCGCGTCGTACCTCCCCGACTGGCCGAACGCGCGGCGGATCACGATCCGGATGCTCCTCGGTCACACGAGCGGCATCCCGGACTTCTTCGCCAACCCGAAGATCGACAAGGTGCTCCAGAAGGATCCCGGGCGGGCGTGGACGCCGACCGAGATCCTCGCCTACGTCCCGAAGGGCGCCGTCTTCCCGCCGGGGAAGGGATGGGCGTACTCGAACACGAACTTCGTGCTCCTCGGCCTCGTCGCCGAGAAGGTCGGCGGGGCGCCGTGGGCGGACCTCGTGCGGCGCGAGCTCATCGAGCCCCTCGGCCTCACCGCCACGTACGTCCAGGGGACCCGGACGCCGGTCGTGGCGCCCGCGCAGGCGTACCGGATGATCGCGGGTGCCGCCGGCCCGACGCCGCAGGCCCGGGGCGACGGCACGGACATCGTGCCCTTCCGCTCGGTCGTGACGGCCGCCGGCTCGGCGGGCTCGATCGCCTCGACGACCGCCGACCTCGCCCGCTGGGCCCGGGCCCTCTACGGCGGGAGCGCCGTCCTCGACCTCGCCTCGCGCCGGGCGATGCTCACGTGCGTGAAGACCTACGCGTACGGCACCGGCACCTCGTACGGGCTCGGGGTCAGCCGGGTCTCGTTCGACGGGCATGTCGCCTACGGCCACACCGGGGCGCTGGCCGGGACCCGCGCTGCGATCCGCTACTTCCCGAAGGAGAAAGTCGCGATCGCCGTCGCCTTCAACCGCGAGACGTTCGTCGGGGACGACGTCGTGCGGATCCTCGCCCGCGCGCTCTTCCCGGCGCCGCCGGCGGCCGCGCCGTCGCCCTCGCCCGGGACCAGCGCGCCTCCCACGTCGGCGCCGTAGCGCCCCGCGGCTCACCGGGGCGGATTGACCAGGGGGGGACCTCTCGTGACCGAGGGAATGCAACCACAGGGCGGGGCCGCTCCGCAGCCCCAGGCTCCCGCGCAGGCCCAGCCCGGCTGGCCGCCGCCGGCCGTCGGCGCGCCGGGGCCCACCGGGTGGCCGCCGCCGGCCGTCGCTGCGGCCTCCGCCGGGCCCTCGACGTCCGTGCTCGTCGTCGTCGCCGGGCTGTTCCTGCTCCTCGCGGGGATCGTCACGGCCGGGTTCGGCGCCCTCGTCGGGCTCCTCGGCGGCCTCATCGCGACCGCCGGCAGCGCGCGGTCCGGCCTCGAGATCTTCGGCCCGATCGGGGGCCTCGTCGCCGGCCTGGCCATCCTCGTCGTGCTCTGGGGGCTCCTGGAGGCCATCGCCGCGATCGGGATGCTCGTCCACCGCGGCTGGGGCCGTGCCCTCGGCCTCGTCATCGGGGTCGTGGGCTTCCTGTTCACCGGGCTCGGACTCCTCGGCGTCGCCGGGAGCGGCGACAGCGGGACGGGCGGGCTGGCCTTCAGCGTCGTCTTCGTCGCTGGCTACGCGCTCACGGTCGTCGCGCTCGTCACGGGCGGCGCGCACTTCCGGCGGCGGGCCTGAACCGCGCCCTCCGCCGGCGCCCCCGGACCGGCACGCGGGGCGCCCGCGCCGCGGCCGGTCGCGGGCGTCAATCATTCGACATGATGGGAGGGCGTGGACACCCGTTTGGGACGTTGAGATCGGAGGATCAAGGGGGATAGTGCCTCTCCAGGCCTACCGGAGGCAGGCCTGCGCCTGGGAGCCTGCCTCCGGCGGCCACAAGCCGCGGCCTCAGACCGCTTGGGCGACGCTGTCCGCAGAGGGCTGAGGCTCGAGCCGACCGATCGCCGGGTCGAAGAGACGGACCTCGTAGACGGCCTCGTATGGGATCTCGTACTTGGCGAAGAGATCCAGCAGCGTCTGCTTGGTCGGCGCATTCCAGTGGCAGAAGCTCTTGTCGTCGGCGAAAGCGCAGAAGGTGCTGTGCCACGTCACCCCCTGCGGCAGCTGCTCCGTGGTCAGCGGCTGCAGCTGCTGCTCGCTGAAGACGACGGGATGGACTGCAATGAACCGCAACATCTGACTTGCCTCCAGGCCCGAGGGCCGCTCGCAGTTGGAAGGGCCCCCCGAACGCAGCTTCGCCGTCGTGCCGAGGGGCCATTTCTCGGATCTGTGCTGCAACCGGTCAGGGGTCGCCGCGACCTTTGACCCGGCCGTCGACCTAGGCCCCACCCGGATTCAGGATCTGGCCGAGCATGTTGTAGGGGTTAGGAACCCGACCGATGTCGCCCCACATGTGCTGGCCCTCGTACTGGCCGGTTCCCATTCCAACGAAATGGACCGCCGGGATTCCGTCCTGGAAGCTGCCAGTGAAGGTCCCGGTGAACATCAGCTCGTCCGCAAAGCTGTAGAGCATCCAGGTGCCCCAAGTCGGTCCGCTGAGCGTGGCATCCAGATTCGCGCTGGCGGTCACCACGTCGTAGCCGGTCTTGCGTGGCTCGACCTGGCTGGGGTCATCGGCGCGCCAGCTGAACGCGAGCTCGAACAGCGTGATGTCCCGGATGCGCAGCCGGCCATCCACCTCGGTCCAGGAGCCGGGGTCGATGACGCAGAACGCGGGGTCGACCCAGGTGTAGGGACATTCGGTCCCGGTCCCCGGCATGCCGGCTGGGAAGTACAGGCCCACGAACTCGTCGTGGGTGGCTCTGGCCGACGCGGTCGGAGCGGCAAGACCGATCAAGAGGATCGCGAGAAGCAGGGCGATTGCCACGTGCGGGCGTCGCATGACGAATGCCTCCTTTCGGACCACACCATCGGCTCACTGCATGCAGTCTTGCGGGAGCCGTATTGCTCGCGGCCTACAATGGGATAAGGCTCTGACCGTCGACTGACGAACCGCTGACAGCAGGACCGGCTGTGGAGTTCCGGCTTCTTGGGCCGCTCGAGGTTCAGGACGAGGGCAGACCGGTTCGGGTGCCCGGCGCCCGGCAGCGTGCCCTTCTGACGATCCTGCTCACATGGGCCAACCAGGTCGTCTCTGCGGACCGCCTCATCGACGATCTCTGGGGAGAGACGCCGCCTGCAGAGCCCGCCAACTCCCTCCAGGCCGCGGTCTCGAGGCTCCGTCGGGCGTTGGGGCCAGTGGCCCGTGATGCCGCGGCCGGACCACGGATCGCCACCCGTCCTCCGGGGTATGTGTTGGAGGTCGACCCCGAGGCCATCGACGCTGCGCGCTTCGAACGCCTGAATGCCGAGGGGCGGAGGGCGCTGGCAACCGGCGATGCGGACAAGGCTTCGGTGCTGATCGACCGGGCCCTTGCGCTCTGGCGCGGACCTGCACTCGCTGAGTTCAACTATGACTCCTTCGCGCTGGCGGAGATCGACCGTCTGGAGGAGCTGCGGGTGACGGCGCTCGAGGCGCGTGCGGAGGCCGGCCTTGCCTGCGGCCACCATGCCGAGCTGTTGGGCGAGCTCCGGGCGCTGGTCTCCAGTCATCCGTTCAGCGAACGTCTGCGCAGACAGCTGATGGTCGCGCTCTGCCGCGCCGGCCGCCAGGGCGAGGCGCTTGAGGTGTACCGCGAGGGTGAACGCGTCCTCGCCGAGGAGCTGGGTATCGAGCCGGGTCCGGATCTCCGCCAGGTCGCCGCGGCAATCTTGGAGGGTGACCCCGATCATCTGCTGGCCTCACCGGTGAGCCAGCCGGGCGCGGGCCCCACCAACATCACCAGCCAGGTCACGAGCTTCATCGGCCGGGATCACGAGACCGCGGAGCTGGCGCGGTTGCTCGCCGATCGGAGGCTGGTCACAGTGACAGGGCCCGGCGGCTCGGGAAAGACCCGCCTCGCCCTGCACGTCGCCGCGGAGCTGGTCCACGCGTTTCCGGACGGCGTCTGGCACATCGACCTGACCGCCGTTCCGTCCACTCGCTACGTCGTCCACGCCATCGCGAGCGTGCTCCGCTTCCCAGTCGACCAGTACACGAGCGATCTCGACGCGAAGAGCCAGCTCCTCGACTACCTCCACGACCGCTCGATGCTGCTGGTGCTCGACAACGCGGAGCACCTCGCGGCGGGATCGGATCTCTACACCCAGATCGTTGCCTTCGCTCCAGAGGTGAAGATCCTCATCACCTCGCGCGCGCGCCTCAACCTTCACGACGAGTCGGTCCTCGACCTCGCGGGGCTGCCGTACCTGCCGTCCCGCAACGGTCAGGAAGACCCAGATGCGCTCCGCCTGTTCATCGATCGCGCCCGCCAGGTCGACCCGCATCTCGATCTCTCAGGCCAGAACCGAACCGCCGCCCTGCGGATCTGCTCGCTGGTCGACGGGATGCCCTTGGGCCTGGAGATCGCCAGCGCCTGGGCCGCCGCCCTCTCCTGCCCGGAGATCGCCCGCGAAATCGAGCGCA
>JAJZRQ010000103.1 GCA_021802585.1 Chloroflexota bacterium | reverse complement strand
GTCCTGGATATCGCCCCGGGCGATCGCCGGCGGCGGCGCAGGCAGAGTGCGTGCGGGATATCGCCCCGGGCGATCGCCGGCGGCGGCGCAGGCAGAGTGCGTGCGGGATATCGCCCCGGGCGATCGCGCACCCACGTTCCGCCTCCTCGACCGCCGGCTGCGACCGAGCCGCAGGTGCTGCGAGCAGAGGGCGAGCTTGGCAGCCGCGCGGGGTCGCGAGCGACAGCGGAGACGGGCAGGCACCGGCCCCGTTGCATCGCCCGGGGCGATCTCCCGGTCCCGATCCCGCCCCTCAGCCCCGTTGTATCGCTGGGGGTGATCCCTCGACCCGGGAGCCCCGCCGCCATCCTCATCGCCAGCGACCACTCGGCGTTCGTGGGGGTCATGACGAACCTCCTGCTCGGCCTGATCGCGGCGGTCGCGACGACGAGGGACCGCACCGCCGCGACGCTCGAGCGACTGGCGCTGGCGGTCCTGAACCTCGGCCTGGTGGTCTTCGTCGTGGGCCTCGTGGCCGACTCGGCCGAGATCAAGCGAATCGGCGCCCCGACGATGGGAACGGCGATCCTCGTCGCCGTGGCCCTCCTCGGCTGGCGGCTGTGGCAGGCGCGGAGCACTCACGAGCCGGAGGGGACGCCGCTCGAGGTGGCCCCGGCCTGAGCGCGGCCGGACGGGTCGGCCGGACGGGTCGGCCGGACGGGTCGACCTGAGCGCGGCCGGACGGGTCGGCCTCACGGGTCGGCCGGACGGATCGGCCGGACGGGCGAGGGGCGCTGGGGGCCTCGCCCGCGGGCGCGCGGTGCGCGACACTTGTCCCCGGCCGGACAGCCGGTCGACGACGAGGAGGATCCCCCCGTGTTCGTTCCCCTCTCCGTGCTCGAGTTCCGCGACCGGGCGGCGGCCTACTTCGGGGACAAGGTCGGCGTCGTCGACGGCGAGCGCTCGTTCACGTACCGCGCGTTCGCCGAGCGGAGCCACCGGCTCGCGAACGCCCTCCACGACCTCGGCGTCGAGGCGGGCGACCGCGTCTCGTTCGTCACGTACAACACCCACCACCTCCTGGAGGCGTACTACGGCGTGCCCGAGGCCGGGGCGGTCCTCAACCCGGTGAACGTCCGTCTCGCCCCCCACGAGATCGGCTACATCCTGGAGCACGCCGGCTCGAAGGTCGTGTTCTTCCACCGCGACTTCGCGCCGCTCGTCGAGCAGATCGCGCCGCGGCTCACGATGCGCCCGCGCCTCGTCGTCCTGGAGGGCGAGGCCGGCGGCGCGGCGACCGACGAGTACGAGGCGCTCATCGCCGGAGGCTCGCCCGACCCGCGGCATCCCGCGGTCGACGAGAACGCGATCGCCGAGCTCTTCTACACGAGCGGCACGACCGGCCTCCCGAAAGGGGTCGCGCTCAGCCAGCGCAACCTCCACCTCCACGCGCTCGACGCCCAGATCGCCCTCGGCTGGCGGGAGGACGACGTCGTCCTCCACGTCGTCCCCCTCTTCCACGTGAACGGCTGGGGCGTCCCCCACTTCGTGACGATGATCGGCGGGCGTCACGTCATGCTCCGGAAGTTCGAGCCGACCGCCCTCATGGAGGCCGTCCAGCGCCACCGGGTCACGCGCCTCCTCGGGGTCCCCGCGATCTTCAACGCGCTCATCCACCACGGCGCGCGCTCGAGCTTCGACCTGTCGAGCCTCCGCCAGGTCGTCATCGGCGGCTCCGCGGCGTCCCCGGCCCTCGTCCGCGCCCTCGAGGACGGCCTCGGCGTGGAGGCGGTCGTGGGCTACGGGCTCTCCGAGACGACCCCGATCGTGACGATCGCCCTCCCCCGCGACGTCCTGGGCGAGACGGAGCCGCCGGCGCGCCGGTCAGAGCGCAAGGCGATGACCGGTTGGCCGATCCCCGGCGTCGCGCTGCGGGTCGTCGACTCGGCCGGCCGCGACGTCCGCCCCGACGGCGAGCAGATCGGGGAGATCGTCGTGCGCGGCAACACGGTGATGATCGGCTACTACCGCGACGCGGACGCCACCGCGCAGGCGATCCGCGACGGCTGGCTCCACACGGGCGACATGGCGACCCTCGACGAGGCAGGCTACCTTGTCATCAAGGACCGCTCGAAGGACGTCATCATCCGCGGCGGCGAGAACATCTCGTCCGTCGACGTCGAGAACGCGCTGGCGGCGCACCCCGCGGTCCTCGAGTGCGCCGTCGTCGCGGCGCCCGACGAGCGCTTCGGCGAGGTGCCGGTGGCGCTCGTCGTCCTCAAGCCGGGGGCCACCGCGACGGCGCGCGATCTCAAGGCCCACTGCCGGGCCCACCTCGCCCGCTTCAAGGTGCCCCATGAGTTCCACTTCCGGGACGCGCTCCCGAAGGGCGGCACGGGGAAGATCCTCAAGACGGAGCTGCGCGAGCCGTTCTGGAAGGGCCTCGAGTCGCGGGTGCACTGAACGCGGCGGGACTCGAGGAGCGCCGCGCGGCCCTACCCGCCGAAGACCCGCTGGACCTCCCGGAGGCCGGCCGCGAGGGCGTCCACGTCGTCCTTCGTCGTGAAGACGGAGAAGCTCGCCCGGCCCGTCGCGGCGAGGTCGAGGCGCTCGTGGAGCGGCATCGTGCAGTGGTGGCCGGCCCGGATGCAGACTCCCGCGCGGTCGAGGATCTGGGCGACGTCGTGGGGGTGGATCCCCGGCAGGTTGAAGGGCACGACCCCGCCGCGGACGTCGGCCGGCGGCCCGTAGAGGGCGATCCCGGGCACCTCGCGCGGGAGGACGTCGAGGGCGTACGCGACGAGCTCGCGCTCGTGGGCCCGCACCCGGTCCATCCCCAGCGCGCGGAGGTAGTCGGCGGCGACCCCCAGGCCGATGGCGGCCGAGATGTCCGGCGTCCCGGCCTCGAACTTCCACGGCACGTCGTTGAACTCGGTCCGGCGGAGCCGCACCTCGCGGATCATGTCGCCGCCGGCGAGGAACGGGGGCATCGCGTCGAGGAGCTCGCGGCGCGCCCAGAGGACCCCGGAGCCGGTGGGCCCGAGCATCTTGTGGCCGGAGAAGACGTAGAAGTCCGCGCCCAGCTCCTGGATGTCGACCGCCAGGTGGGGCACCGCCTGGGCCCCGTCGACGAGGACGAGCGCCCCCGCGGCGTGGGCCATCTCCACCATCTCCCGGACGGGGTTGATCGTGCCGAGCGTGTTCGAGACGTGGGTGAAGGCGACGAGCTTCGGGTGGAGGCGCAGGAGGACCTCGTAGACGTCGAGGCGGAGGATCCCCTCGTCGGTGATCGGGATGAACTCGAGGTCGCCGTCCACCTCCTGGACGAGGATCTGCCACGGGACGAGGTTCGCGTGGTGCTCCATCTCCGTGAGGACCACGGCGTCGCCCTGGCCGAGGTGCCGACGGCCCCAGCTGTAGGCGACGAGGTTGATCGCCTCGGTCGCGTTCCGGGTCCAGACGATCTCGTGGGCCGACGGGGCGTTGACGAACCGGGCGACCTTCGACCGGGCGCCCTCGTACGCCGCCGTCGCGCGCTCGCTGATCTCGTAGATGCCCCGGTGGACGTTCGCGTTGTACTCGCGGTAGTAGCGGTCCATCGCCTCGACGACGGCGAGCGGCTTCTGACTGGTGGCCGCCGAGTCGAGGTAGACGAGCGGCTTCCCGTGCGGCCGCTGGGCGAGGATCGGGAAGTCGGCCCGCAGCGCGTGGGGGTCGAGCGCGGCCGGGGGGCCGCCGGCGGGAGAGCCGGCGTGGGGTGCGGACGCGGCGGACGCCGGGAGGGGCGTCGGGGCTGCGACGTCGGTCATCGGAGCGCTCCCCGGCGCATCGTCAGCGGGCCTCGGCCGGCTGCGGGAGGGGCGCGTCGAGCGCGTCGTCGAGCTCGTCCGCCTCGAACCCGGCGGCCCGCAGGACCGGCGCGTAGCCGGTCTCCTCGAGCTCGAGGGCGAGGTCGCGGCCGCCACTCGTGATGATCCGGCCACGGGCGAGGACGTGGACGCGGTCCGGCTTGATGTAGTTGAGGAGCCGCTGGTAGTGAGTGATGAGAAGGACGCCGAGCTCGGGGTTGAGCATCGCGTTCACGCCCTCGGCGACGATCCGGAGGGCGTCGATGTCGAGCCCCGAGTCCGTCTCGTCGAGGATCGCGATCTCGGGCTCGAGGACCGCCATCTGGAGCATCTCGAGGCGCTTCTTCTCGCCGCCGGAGAATCCCTCGTTCACGTAGCGGGTGGCGAACGCCTCGTCCATCCGGAGGAGGGCCATCTTCGCGCGCATGAGGCGCCGGAACTCGCCCATCGCGACGCCGCCGCGGGTGGGATCCGTGGGGTCGACGTCGGGGTTCTTCTCGAGGCCCTGGCGCCGCGCGTTGAGGGCCGTCCGGAGGAAGGACGCCACCGAGAGCCCGGGGATCGCCGTCGGGTACTGGAAGGCGAGGAACATCCCGAGGCGGGCCCGCTTGTCCGGGGAGAGGCCGAGGATGTCCATCCCCTTCCAGAGCACCCGGCCCTCGGTCACGACGTACGCCGGGTGGCCCATGAGCGCGTAGGCGAGCGTCGTCTTGCCCGAGCCGTTCGGGCCCATGATCGCGTGGACTTCGCCCTTGCCGACGACGAGGTCGATCCCCTGGAGGATCTCCCGCTCGGGGTCGGCGATGGGGGCGACGTGGAGGTTCCGGATCTCGAGGTGCTGGTCGCTCACGGGCGGGGCTGGCTCCTGTGGTTCGTCGTGGCGCCGGCCGACGAGCGGCCCGGCGGGATCGGGGTGCGCGGATCGGCGGTCAGACCGGGACGACCTCGCGCGGCCGCGGGTCGATGCCGACGAGGTGGGGGCGCGGGACGAGGTCGGCGAGCGTCGTCGCGTCGAGGACGTCCCCGATCGCGTCGCGGACGCGGACCCAGAGGCTGTTGACGGAGCAGGCGCCGAGCCGCAGGCACGCGCCCGCATGGGCCGGGTCCTCGCTCGCGCAGATCATCGGGGCGAGGGGGCCCTCGAGGGCGCGGAGCGCCGCGGCGAGGGTGACCTCGGCGGGCGGCCGCGCGAGGGCGTAGCCCCCCCGGGCGCCGCGGGTGGACTGGACGATCCCGGCCTCGCGGAGGGGGATCGCGAGCTGCTCGAGGTACGCGCGCGGGAGGTCCTCGTCGGCGGCGACGTCGGCGAGGCTGGCCGGGACCGTCGCGTCGCCGGCCCAGCGCCGGGCGAGCTGCACGAGCATCCGCACGCCGTACTCGCCCTTCGTGCTGAAGGAGATGGCGCCGGTGGCGTGGAAGGTTCGAACGCTCAGGGCGGCTTCCTCTCGAGGGGGTGCGGCTCCGGCTGCCCCGCGGGGCCGCCGGGCGGAAGGGAAGCGGCCGGCGAGCCGGGTTGCCCCGGCGAATTCCGACCTTTCCGCTCGGAAATCCTACACCGGCACCCGGCCCCGGTCAACGTCACCCGGGGCCCGAGCCGCCGGCGAGGTGCCCGCAGCGCGACCGCGGATCGCGAGCCCGGCCGCGCGTTCCGGACCGGAGGGTAGCTTGACCATGTAATCTTCTCGGCGTCGGATTCCCAGGTCCGCCGACCGCGGAGGGAGGGAAGATGCCGCCGCCGATGCCGCCCTGCGAGAGCACGGGGCTGATCGATCTGTGCGGCGTGGGCGCATTCCTCTCCAGGGACTGGTTCACGCTGCAGGTTTCGAACCTGATCTGGTTCCTCGTCCTCCTGGCGCTGATCGCGCTGGCGATCGCCATCCCCTTCCCGACCCGCACCACGGACTTCACCGGCTACGAGCAGCCGGCGGGCGAGGGCGACGGGGACGAGGCCGCGCCGGAGGCAACCATCGGGGAGCCGCCCGCGGCTCTGGTCCAGGAATCCTGAGCGATGGCGACCGGGTGGGGCGAGCAGCCCCTCAGCATCGACGATGACCCCCAGAAGCTGCCGCCCGAGCTGCGCACCACCCTCGACGGCCGGCTGCGACGCTGGTTCTTCCGCACCTGGCCGCCACAGCAGCTGCTGCCAGACGCGGAGCCCGTCTACGTCAAGAGCTGGCTGTACGTCGCGGGGATCATGACGCTCACCTCGCTGGTGATGCTGTTCGCGACCGGCATCCCGCTGGCGATCATGGGTCCCCAGTGGTGGATGGGGTCGTCCCTCGGCGGGTTCTTCGACTCGATGCACTACTGGGCCGTCCAGCTCTTCTTCCTGTTCCTGTTCGCCCATTTCATCAGCGTCTTCCTGATGGGTGCCTTCCGCGGCCGGCGAGCGCTCACCTGGATGCTCGGGATGCTGGCCTTCCTCGTCGGTGTCGTGACCGCCCTGACTGGCTACGCATCGCTCCAGGACTTCGAGGCCCAGTGGATCACCACGCAGGGCAAGGACGGCATCAACTCGACCGGGATGGGCTGGTTCTTCAACCTGCTCGACACCTCCCAGATGCTCACCCTGCACGTCGTGGTCCTGCCGCTCACCGCGCTGGGCGTCGTGGCCATCCACCTGCTGTGGGTTCGCAAGCGAGGGATCGCGCCGCCGTATGACGCGCTCGAGTCGCACCTCACGCGCGAGGAGGGAGCGACGTGAGCTTTCGGACGGATGAGCTCCAGGCGCGCCGTGGCTGGCGCGGCCCGCGCGAGCGCTATGACCTCATCCGCGAGGGCCTCATCGCTCTCGTGGTGGCGGCGGTCCTCGTCGGGTCGCTCGCCCTGCTGCTGGGTTCGCCGAAGGTCGATCCGGTCACCTACCAGAGCTGGGCGAAGGCGGACCCGGTGGACTTCGTGACCACGGAGGTCGGCGAGCTCGCCGGGACGTCGGAGACGGCCCGATACGGCCCGCCGTACAACGACGGCACGGCGGAGCTGCAGGCGATCGGCCCGTTCAGCCCGCAGGGCTTCTTCGGAGTGCACACCCCGGTCGATGCGGCCCAGGACTTCATCATCGGGCCGCTCACCGCGATGGCGCCGCTGAACCCGGAGATCGGGAGCGCGCTCGATACCTGGGAGGCGGCCGGCGCCGCGCAGCGCACCGCATGGGCGACCGCAGCGAGCAAGGCCACGGTGGACGTGTCGGGGAACACGGTCTCCCTCGCGGGCGACGACAGCGGTCCGATCGCCTCGATGATGTCCGCCCTCCTGGCCGCCGCCACCGGGGGGATCCTGGACTCCGGGGCCGTGGACGCCCCGGGTGCGCTGTACAACAACGACCACACGAAGTCGCTGCTCAACATCGCCGATGGCGGCTACCTCACCGGCG
>JAJZRQ010000102.1 GCA_021802585.1 Chloroflexota bacterium | reverse complement strand
AACGACAGGTGCCGAACATGCTCCGGGTCACGTCCCTGGCCAACATGGACGACCGCCGCCTGAGCCGCTGGATCAAGCGCGCCGCGCTGCTCCTCGTGCTCGGCACGGTCCTCTTCGCCGGCTTCTATGTCCTCGATCGCTGGCGTCCGGCGACCGAGCCGATCGTCGACCGCCGCCTGTCGGCGGCCGAGCAGGCCGTCCGCGACAACCCCAAGGATGTCGCCGCCCGGGGCGTGCTTGCCGACCTCTACGTCGCGAAGGGCCGCTACGACGAGGCGATCAGCCAGTACGACGAGATCCTCAAGACGGACACCTCGACGGAGCTCGCCCGGTACGGCCGGGCGGGCGCCTACATGGGTCTCGGGAACCTCGACGCGGCGGCGGAGGACTACCAGGCGGTCGTCGACATCGCGAAGGGCGGGGAGATGGCGAACGTCGACCCGATGCTGCAGGCCGCCTACTACAGCCTCGGCTCGATCGCGATGCAGCAGTCGCGGCCGGAGGACGCGATCGCGGTCCTCGAGAAGGCCCTGGCGATCAAGCGGTCCGACGCCGATGCTCTCTACCTCATCGGCACCGCCTATGCGGCCACCGGCGAGACCGACAAGGCCGAGGCGGCCCTCCGCACCGCGGTCTCGTTCGTCCCGATCGGCTGGGCCGAACCGTACACCGCCCTCGCCGGCGCCTTCACGAGGGCCGGGCGGGCGGCGATGGCCGAGTGGGCCGGGGCGATGGCCGACCTTGCGGCCGGCAAGCCGGACCTCGCCGAGCCGCGCCTCCTCGCCCTCGTCGACGGCGACGCCGCCGTCGACGCCGCGATCGGGCTCGGCCTCCTCTACGAGACGAAGGGCAACACCGCGGCCGCCGCCGACTGGTATGGCAAGGCGCTGGCGCTGAGCCCCGACAACGCGGCCGCCCGCCTCGGCCTCGGCCGCGTGGGCCCGAGCGCCGCCGAGTCGCCGCTGCCGGCCCTGCCGACGCCCGGCGCGCCGGCCGGAGGGAACGACTGATGACCGCCGAGATGACCGCCGACGGGCTCCCGATCCCCGCCGCGGAGCCCGCGCCGCCCGTCGCGGAGGAGGGCCCGGCCGACGGGAAGCCCCGGCGGGGCCGCCGGAAGGCGTTCCTCCTCCTGTTCCTCCTCGGCCTCCTCGCGATGCTTGCGACGATCGCGGCCTGGTACCTCCTGTTCCGGCAGCCGATCCCGCTCCCCCTCCCGGGGATCCCGGAGTCGCAGGTCCCGAAGTACGCGACAGCCGTCTACGGGTCGCAGCGGCCGGCCGGCGTCGCCGTCAGCCCCTCGGGCGACCGGATCTACGTCACCGACTCCGAGGGGGCGCGCACGGGTCTCGTCTTCGACGCCGGCGGGAACAAGCTCGGCGCGATGGTCCCGCCCGCCGAGACGGGAACGGATCACGCCCCCGTCTACCTCGCCGTCGACCCGCTCACCGGCGAGGTCTATGTCTCGGACCGCCTCGCCGGCACGATCTACGTCTACGACCGCGACGGCGTCTACCAGCGCGAGTTCACGCTCGCCGTCCCGCGCCCCGGCTGGCAGCCGCTCGGCCTCGCCTTCGATCGGGCCGGCTCGCTGTACGTGACCGATCTCTCCGGGCCCTATCAGAAGGTCCTCGTCATCGACCGGAAGGCCCAGGTGACGAGGACGCTCGGCGAGAACGAGAAGCTGAACTTCCCGAACGGGGTCGCCGCGGACGCGGCCGGCGACGTCTTCGTCACCGACAGCAACAACGGGCGGCTCCTCATGTTCGACCCGTCGGGGAAGGTGCGGGCCCAGGTCGGCCGCGGGGCCGGCCAGGGCAACCTCGGGCTACCGCGGGGGATCGCGGTGGACGACCAGGGCCGCGTCTTCGTCGCCGACGCGACGGGCCAGGGAGTGTTCGTCTACCGCGCCCCGAGCGGCGAGAGCCGGCGCCTCGACTTCCTGGGCCTCGTCGGGGAGCAGGGGGCGGCCGACGGGCAGTTCGCCTATCCCAACAGCGTGGCGGTCGACGGTCGCGGGCGCGTCTACGTCGCCGACACGTTCAACGACCGCGTACAGATCTGGAGCTACTGAGGCTCCGGGCGGCAGCCAGAGGGAGGTGAGGCCGGACCGATGCTCGCCGCCAGTCGTGGCGGCCCTTTGAAGGAAACACCCGCAGAGTGAGAAAGGAGGTGAGGACAGTGAGGCGATGGACGCTGCTTCTGGCAGGCGCCGCGCTCTGGCTGTTCCTTGCCGCGGTTCCCGCCCTGGCGGATGGTGGACCTCACGTGGCAGCGAACAACAGCGGCACGTCGACCCTCACGGCCGACAGCTGCGCCGGCTGCCACCGGGCCCACACCGCGCAGGGGCCCATGCTCATCAACCAGCCCACCGAGGAGGCCCTCTGCCTGTCCTGCCACGGCGCGACCGGCACCGGCGCCACCACGAACGTCGAAGACGGCGTGCAGTACGGGATGGCCTCCAGCGGCCTCCGCGACGGCACGGTCGTCGCTGGCGCCCTCCGCGCCGGCGGGTTCGTGAACGCCCGCATCGCGGCGAGCGGCCCGCTCACGCGCGTCCCGTACCCGCGTGACAGCGACCGCAACACCACCGGCGTGCAGGTCGTGGCGAGCTTCTCGGAGTACGTCCCGGTCCTCGCGAACGGCCAGGCCGTGACCTCGGCGCACATGCACGTCGGGACCTCCGGCTTCACCGCCCAGAACAAGGCCTGGGGCAACGGGGCGACCTCCCCGACCGCGAACGCGGGCCCGACGGTGACGCTCGAGTGCGCCACGTGCCACAACCCGCACGGCAACGGGCAGTACCGGATCCTGAACACGGTCCCCAGCCCGACCGCGGCAACGGGGAGCACGTTCTCCGCGGCCTCGGCCGCGGTCCAGGTGCCCGAGGTCCGGACGAACCCCGCCGGCGCCGGCGCAGCGGCCATCCGCAACTACACCGTCAAGTGGGGCGCCACCCTCGCTGACGTCGTCGCCAGCACGTATCCGAACGCGGCCTCGCCCGATGGCGACTACTGGCGGCTCTACCAGCCGTACACCGGCGTCCCGACGTGGGACGGCACGTCTGCGACGATCACCGCCGCCACCGGCTCCGGCGACATCGCCGAGTTCACCGGCGGCGCGAATGCCGGCGCCCTGGTGGCCTCGAGTGCCTGGCGGTCCAGCATCTCGAGCTGGTGCGCCACGTGCCACACGCGATATCACACCGCGGGTGTCACCGGCCTCGCCCAGACCCAGGACAGCGGCGACGCGATCTTCAAGTACCGGCACGGGACCGTGAACCGCGAGTGCACCCAGTGCCACGTCAGCCACGGCTCCAACGCCGCGATGACGGGGACGTACTCCGCGAACTACACGTACCCGGACGGGACGGCGTCGGCCTCCAGCCGGCTCCTGAAGGTCGCCAATCGCGGCACCTGCCAGGCGTGCCACGACCCCACGGGCACGATCCTCTGGAACGCTTCCCCCATCACGCACTGAGCCACGGACCGGTGGCCGCCCATCACGGCGGCCACCGGTCTCCCACGCCTCCTGGAGCCAACGCCACATGAAGCAGATGAACGGCTCTCTCGCCGCTCGCCTCCGGGCCCTCCGGCCGCGGAGGATCGCTGCCGTGTCGATCGTCGCTGCGCCCGTGCTCACGGGCGCCTGGCTGATGCTGGCCGCGCTCCCGGCGCTGGCGGACGGCGGGCCCCACGTGAAGGACGCGAACTCTGGCGTCAGCACCCTGACGGCCGATTCGTGCGCCGGATGCCACCGGGCTCACACCGCGCAGGGCCCGATGATCCTCAACGCCTCCGACGAGGAGGCCCTCTGCCTGACCTGCCACGGCGCAACCGGCACCGGGGCGACGACGGACGTCATGACCGGCGTCCAGTACGTGCCCGGGACCGGCGGCGTCGTCCGCGGCAGCACCGTCCTCGGTGCGCTCCGCGGCGGCGGGTTCGATCAGGCGCGGATCGCCTCGACGACACCGGCCCGGGCCTTCCAGTCCGGGTCGCCCCTCAACGTCTGGGGGAAGGTCGCCGTGGGTGCGGCGGTGGACGTCACCTCGGCCCACCTCGACCTCGCCCAGAACGGGCTGTCCGCGCCGACCGTGGCGTGGGGCAACGACGGGCTGAACACCGGGGCCGGTCCCACGGTCTCGATGAGCTGCGCGTCGTGCCACAACCCGCACGGCAACGGGCAGTACCGAATCCTCAACCCGATCCCCAGCCCGACGGCGACGGTCGGGACGTTCACGCCGGTGGCAGCACCGGGCGCGGCCGTCCTCGACGCGGCGCTGCCGGCCACCGGGGACGCCCGCAACTACACCGTGATCCAGGTCAAGGGCACCCCGGGCACGCCGTCGAGCTTCCTGCTCTACGCGAGCCAGGTGAGCGGGGTGTACGCCGCGTCGAGCGGCGACTACTGGCACGTCCGCGTGCCGTGGAACAGCTCGACCGGCGGCTCCGACGCACCAAACGGGAACCCGAGCGGCCTGACCCCCTTCAACACGCAGATCGAGGCCTGGTGCACCGCGTGCCACACGCGGTACCACGCGGACGCCGGCGCGCCGACCGATCCCTCGGGCGACTCGCTGTACGCCTATCGCCACCAGACCGCCGGCCGGACGACCTGCACGACGTGCCACGTCGCGCACGGCTCGAACGCCCGGATGGACGGCACCTACTCGCTCAGCCAGCCGTTCCCGGACGGCTCGACCCGGAGCTATGCGATCGGAGCCGGTCCGACCGGCGACAGCCGGCTCCTCAAGGTCGACAACCGGGGCACGTGCCAGATGTGCCACGACCCCACGGAGACCGTGGTCGCCGGCTCGTACACGGGACCCGTGCCCACGCCCGGCGTGCCCTGAGCGACATCCTGCCTGGTGGTCGTCATGGCACGGCCACCAGGACAGCCTGGACAGCGCGAGACCTGACTTCGAGATGAGCCGCGACCAGCGCCCCGCCCGCCTTGCCCGATCCCTCTTCGGGGTCCTCCTCGTCGTCGGCGCCGCCGTCCTCGCCTTCACCCCCGTCGTCCCGGCCGCGGGGGCAACCGACCCGACACCCGCGCCCTCCGGCCCGACCGCCCTCCTGACGCTCGCGAAGGCCGTCGACAACGGCGGCGGCGGCACGGCGGCCGCCACCGAGTGGACGCTCAGCGCGACCGGCCCCTCGACGATCTCCGGGCCGACCGGCGACGCCGCCGTCACCGACGCCCCGGTCGCCGCGGGCACGTACGAGCTCGCCGAGTCGGGTGGGCCCGGGGGCTACGCGGCGGGCGCCTGGAGCTGCACCGGGGGGACGCTCTCCGGCAGCACCCTCGACCTCGCCCCCGGCGAGACGGCGACGTGCTCGATCACGAACACGTTCGTCGTCCCCGACCCGACCCCGACGCCGACCCCCGACCCTACCCCGGCACCGACCCCGACTCCGGCGCCGACCCCGGCCCCCGACCCGACGCCGACGCCCGCGCCGGATCCGACGCCGACGCCCGCGCCGGATCCGACGCCGACGCCCGCGCCGACCCCCGACCCGACGCCCGCCCCGGATCCGACGCCCGCGCCGACCCCCGATCCGACGCCGACGATCGTCCGCGGCGCCGTGACGATCGCGGCGGACGCCCCGGGCGCCGGCCGCCGCCGCGTCGATCCCGGTTCCCTCGTTCGCCTCGACCTCGCCGCCCGCGTCCTCGACGACGCGAAGGCCGTCGTCCTGACGCTCGCGATCCCCCCCGGGTGGACGGTCGTCGGCGCACCCGGGGCGGCCGTCGACCCGTACAGCGGGACGACGACGTGGGGCGAGGGGAACCTCGCCGCGGGCGCGCGAATCGGCGAGACGGTCCGGCTCCGCGCCCCGGTCCGGGCGCCCGACGGCCGGCCGGCGTTCGACGCCGACTTCCTCGCGCGCCTCGAGGATCCCGACCGCGTCATCGACACGTCCACGCTCCGGCTGCGCGTCGCGCCGGAGCTCGTCGTGGAGCACGTGACGTTCGCGCGCGTCGACGACGAGAGCCAGGGGGCGGCCTACCTCGCCCCGGACGCGCCGCTCGGCGCCGTGGGGCTCCTCGACACGTTCCGGGTCCGGTTCCAGATCCGGAACGCCGACCTCCTCCCGGCCGCCCTCGTGCCGCGCCTCGAGTACCGGGCGGCCGGCGGCACGTTCTCCGCGGTACCGGAGGACGGCAAGGTGGACGGCGTCCCCTTCTACTTCGCCACCGAGTGGCGGCCCGCCGCGGGCGGCATGCTGCCGGGCCCCGACAGCGAGACGATCGAGCCGTGGCAGACGCGCGAGCACGATCGCGACGACGAGACGCAGCAGCCGGCGACCGGGCGGCACCTCATGAAGTCCGCCGGGCGCGCCGCGGGACGCTCCGCCCTCGTCGTCGGCGGCGACACGTATCTCGAGGTCGAGTTCACCGTCCGCGCCTCGATCGACCTGCCGTACGGGCAGGCGTTCGAGCTCCGCCTCTCGGACGCCGGCCGGCCGATCCCCTTCGCGGTGATCGCCGACGTCCGGAGCGGGGGGCAGCCGCCGATCGTCCTCTCGCCCGGGCAGCACCAGGGCGCGTGGGCCGGCAGCCCCGTGGACGCGCGGCCGAGCCCGGTGGGCGGCGTCGACCTCCCGCTCGTCACGCCGACGATCGTCGCCGCGGCCGCGGCGCCCGCCGGCCAGCCGCTCTACCGCCTCGCCTACGCGCAGCCAGCCGCCCCCGGCGCTCCGGCGGCGCCGGGCGCCCCGTGGACGTCGCCGCACGCGCCGGACACCTCGCTCGTGTCCGACACCTGCGCACGCTGCCACGGGGCGCACGTGGCGCAGGGACCCGCCATCACCTCGCGTGCGGCGCCACAGGCCGATCTCTGCTTCACCTGCCACGACGGGACCGGCTCCACCCTCGCGACGAAGGCCCAGTTCACGGATGTCGCCGTCCCGGCGAACGACCCGGCGACGCGCAGCTACTACCGCCACGACGCCACCGTGGACCCCGCCGCGCCGAACGTCCACACCCTCGCGACCGACAACGAGTTCGGCGGCGTCTCGAACCGCCACAGCGTCTGCGCCGACTGTCACAACAGCCACAACGCGACCGCGGCCGCTTCGACCCAGACGACGACCGGCTGGACGGTGGCGGGGCAGCAGGCGGCCGTCGCGGGAGTCCGGGTGACGAACGGGGCGGCCGGCGCGGCTCCGACGTACACGTTCCTCGACGGGACGGCCGGCTTCCAGCCGACCCGGGAGTACGAGATCTGCCTCA
>JAJZRQ010000021.1:20126-38307 GCA_021802585.1 Chloroflexota bacterium | reverse complement strand
CGCGACGTTGTGGGGGATCCCCGCGTCGTTGTTCGTGAAGACGATCTGGAACGGGGTGTTCGCCGGGGCCTCGAGGGCGTTCGTGTCGTAGGCGATCCCCTGGGCGCTGATCCGCAGGACGACGGCCCCGGGGGCCGGGCTCTCCCCGGCCGCCGAGCCGGACGGGGCCGCCGACGGGGCCCCCGAGGCAGGGGCCGGCGTGGCGCCGCCGCTCTTGAAGGCGTCCTTCCAGCAGGCGGGGACGGGCGTGGCGCCGGCCGGCAGGGCGTAGGCCGGGTTGCGCCAGCCGGTCATCTCCATCGGCTTCCCCGTCGCCGGATCCGTCACCGTGTACGTCAGCGTGCTCGGGGCCCGGAGGAACGCGATGATCTCGTCCACCTCGCGGTAGTTGAGCGGTCCCTTCGGCTCGAGCCAGGCGAGCATGAGCGAGTTCGGGTCGCCGCAGACGTAGCGGCCGCCGACGGTGAGGACCGTCTGGAGGTACGTCGGCGTGAGGTGGGTGAGGAGCTTCGCCTGGTCGTTGAGGACCGGGCCGATCCCGCCCTGGCCGGTGTTCCCGTGGCAGCGCGCGCAGTTCGCCTGGAAGAGCTTGTAGCCGCGTTGGACGTCGATGACCTGCTGGGCGGCGACCTCCTTCTCCATCCGGCTCGAGTTGGCGACGCCGGGCACCCCGAGCTCGTAGAAGTAGTAGCCGATGACGAAGACCGCGACGAGGGTCACGGCGAGGAAGGCCACCCAGCGGGCGCTCCCGCTCTGGCGGACGATCTTCGCGGCGCGCTCCGGCGTCAGCCCCGGCGGATGGGCCTGCGCGGGCGCGGTGAAGCGCGCCGGCGACCCTGCGTCGGCGGGCTCGCGCGGGACCGGCAGGCGCTGCTCGGGGGCGTTGTCAGGGTGGTCGGTCATCGGGGTCCTCGGGAGCGATCGACGGCCGGCATCAGATGCACCCCGTTGGGCTCCGCGCCGGCTCGAGACCAGGCTGCCCGAGCGCGATCGGGAGCGGGCCGAGGGTGATCTTGCTCGTGTCGAGGAGGAGCGTCCCGTCGCTCTCCACGATCACCGCGAAGCGGTCCATGCTGCGGGGGGCGGGCCCCAGCTCCTTGACCTTCGTCCCGAGCCGGTCGTAGCGCGACCCATGACAGGGGCACTCGAGCCAGAAATTCTTGAGGCACGGGTTCGGCTTGCAGCCAAGGTGCGGGCAGCGCTGGTAGAGGCCCCGGACGTTGAGCGCGGTGCCATCGCCCGAGCGGTCCTCGCCGGGGAGGAACTCCTGGCGCGACGGGTCGATGAGGACGACGAAGGCGCGGGCCTCCTGGTAGTAGGCGGGGAACCCCTCGGCGATCGGGAGGCCGGCGTTCGTGTTCCGGATGTCGGCGTACTTCCCGATCGTGACCTTGCCCCCGAAGCCCCCCGAGAGGTTCGGCCACATGAAGCTGATCGTGCCCGCCGTCACCTCCAGGAGCCACAGCCCGATCCCGGCGCCGAGCGAGGTCCGGAGGAGCTGGCGGCGCGAGAGCCCTCTGGGGGCCTCGTTCCGCATCGACTTGAGGGCCTCGCCGGTGAGCGCCTGGGGCTTGCTCGCCGGCTCGACGTGGTAGTTGCTCATGCAGTCCCGTCCCGTCCGATCGCTGCGCGACTCACAGGGTGAAGAAGAAGCCGTCCACCCACGGGAGGATGAACGAGTAGCCGGGCCCCCGGAAGAAGATCCCGATGAACGTCACCATGAGGCCGAGGCCGCAGAAGAGGGTGAAGAGGACGACCGCGGTCTTCCGCTCCGAGGGGCGGACCGCGGCGGGGTTCGCCCGGTCGACGAACGGGATGAGCGCCGCGCCGACGAGGACGAAGGCCGGCACGAGCGCGCCGGCGACGGTCGGGTGGAAGTACGCGAGGAGCTCCTGGAGGCCGAGGAAGTACCACGGCGCCTTCGCCACCTCCGGGGTGACGTTGGGGTTCGCGAGCTCCTCGAGGGGCGCGTTGACGATGAGGCCCATGAAGAGGAGGAAGACGCTCATCGCCGCCGCGGCGAGGAACTCGATCGCCAGGAGGTGCGGCCAGGTCATGACCGTGTCGTCGGGCTCCTTCTGGACCCGGACGACGGCGTCCTGCTTGACGAGCGCGAGGAGGCGGTACGGGCGCGCCGACATCGGCACGCGCTGCTTGTCGATCTCCGTCCGGCGCGTCGGGTCGACGGGCAGGACGACGCGCCGCTCGGGCGGGCTCTTCGTGTCGGTCATCGGTCGACGCTCCCCCACTCGTCGCTCACAGCGGCCCGCTGATCCCGCCATCCTTGCGGATGCGCCAGAAGTGGACCGCCATGAAGATCGCCCCGACGAGCGGGAACACCATGATGTGGAGGACGTAGAAGCGGAGGAGCGTATTGCCGCTCACTTCGAGGCCGGCAAGGAGGAGGATCTTGCTGGGGGTGTTGAAGAGCGGCGCGTAGCCGGCCATGTTCGACCCGATCGTGATCGCCCAGTAGGCGATCTGGTCCCACGGCAGCAGGTAGCCGGTGAAGCTGAGGAACAGGGTCAGGAACAGGAGCACGACGCCGACGACCCAGTTGAACTCCCGCGGCGGCTTGTAGGCGCCGTGGTAGAAGACCCGCATCATGTGGAGGAAGACGAAGAACACCATGAGGTGGGCGGCCCACCGGTGGATGTTCCGCGTCAGGAGCCCGAAGGGCACCTCCGACTGGATCCGCAGGATGTCCGTGTACGCCTGGTTCGCCGTCGGAGCGTAGAAGAACATGAGGTAGACGCCCGTCACGGTGAGGACGAGGAAGAGGAAGAACGACAGCCCGCCGAGGCAGAACGTGTAGGCGAACTTCACCGCGTGCTGGCGGACCCGCACCGGGTGCAGGTGGAGGAACACGTTGTTCATGACCGCGTACGCCCGCGACCGCTCGTCGTTGGGGTACGGGTTGCGGAAGATCGAACGGAAGACGGGGCTCCGCCGGATCGACTGGTCCACCCGCTCCAGGAAGCTCACCTACCTGGCTCCTCCTGCGACGCCGGGCGTCCCGGCCAGCTGCGCGTCCCGGTATGACTCCTTGTAGAGCCGTCCGTCCGTCGAGACCTCCTGGAGCTCGAACCGCTCCATCGTAATGGCGTCGAACGGGCAGCGCTTCACGCAGAGCGCGCAGCGGATGCAGCGCTCCTCGTCGAGGATCATCGCCGCCCCCTGGTCCCAGCCGTACGCCTCCTCGAGCTCCGGCAGGTGGCCCTCCGACTTCAGCTGGTTCACGTCGATCATGTGGATGACGCCCTCCGGGCAGACGTCGGCGCAGGCGCCGCAGAGGACGCACCGGAAGGGGTCGAACCAGATGTTGTAGTTGCACATGAGGCAGCGCGTCGACTCGGCGACCGCCTGGGTGGTCGTGTAGCCGAGCTCGACCGGGGTCGTGAAGTTGACCTCCGGGTCCCGCGACGGCATCCGCGCCGCAACCGGGAGCGTCGGGACGTGCTGGCGGGGGAGGACGTCGTAGAGCTCCGGCATGTCGTGGCGCCACGAGCTCGTGATCCTGACGTTCGCGGCGACGGAGACGTCCGCGCGCCCGGCGAGGTACCGGTCGATCGCGTAGGCGCACTTCTTCCCGTGGCCGGCGGACTCGATGAGGGTCGTCGGGCCGGTCACGAAGTCGCCGCACGCGAAGACGCCGCGGACGTTCGTCGCGTACGTTGCGGGGTCGACCCGGACCCGGCCGCGGCCCACCTCGAAGCTCGACTCCACGGGCAGGAAGCTGAGGTCGGCCGCCTGCGACACCGCCGGGATCACGGTGTCGGCCGGCACGACGAACTCGGAGCCCGGAATCGGCACGGGGGCGCGGCGCCCGGACGCGTCCGGCTCGCCGAGCTTGTTGCGGATGAAGCGGACGCCGGTCAGCTTCCCGTCCTCGCCGACGAGCTCGATCGGGCTGACGAGGAACTCCATCCGGACGCCCTCGCGCTCGGTCTCCCCCAGCTCCTCCTCGTCGACGACGAGCTCGGACCGCGTGCGGCGGTAGGCGATCGTCACGTTCTCCGCGCCGTGGCGGAGACTCGTCCGCGCGCAGTCCATCGCCGTGTAGCCGCCGCCGATGACGACGACGTCGCGGCCGACCTCGAGCGGCTCGCCGAGGTTCGCCTTCTTCATGAAGTCGACGCCGTACTGGACGCCGGCGAGCTCGGCCCCGGGAACGTCGAGGGCGACGGCATCCATCGCCCCGGCACAGATCGCGATCGCGTCGTAGTCGCGCTGGAGGTCCTCGAAGCGGACGTCCCGGCCGACGGTCGTGTTGAAGTGGAACGTCACGCCGAGGCGCTCGACGAGGCGGACGTCCATCTCGATCGCCTCGCGCGGCAGGCGGAAGGCGGGCACGCCGATGAGCATCGTCCCGCCGCCGTAGGGCAGCGAGTCGAAGACGGTGACCCGGTAGCCCTTCACGGCGAGCTCGCGACCGACGGCGAGGCCGGCCGGTCCCGAGCCGATGACGGCGACCTTCTCGTCGCGGGGCGTGATCTCCGGGATGACGTCGGGGATCCCGGACGCTTCGTGCCATTCGACGAGGAACCGCTTCATCGCCCGGATCGCGAGGGGGCGGTCGATGTCGCCGCGGCGGCAGGCCCGCTCGCAGGGCGCGGAGCAGACGTACGCGCACATCGCCGCCACGGGGTTCGGGTCGCGGGAGAGGATGTACCCCTCCTCGAACCGCCCCTCCGCGGCGAGATTGAGGTAGCCCCGGCAGTTCGTGCCGACCGGGCACGCCTCCTGGCACTCGATGTTGCACTGGAGCCAGGACGCGTCCACCGGCTGGACGAGGAACTCCTGGTAGGGGTCGATGGCCACGATGCGGTCGCCTCGTCCTCTTGGCAGGGGATCAGATTGCGGCCGAGCCGAAGCCCGGGATCGACGCTGGCCGATGCTACACGACGATGCGCATGGATGCACACCCCCGGGCACCCACCCGGCCGCCGGGCGCAACAGCCGGGTCGTGCTGCGGGGGAGCGGGCGCGAGCCTCGGCCGAGCCTCGTCCGGGCCGGGCGGGCCGGGGGGGGTTCGGCCGCCATCGTCGCTCGGGGCGGCGCGGCGGAGCGGCACCGCCCGTCGCGCGACCGCACCGCCGCGAGGGCCCGCCGGAATTGACGCGGGCACCCGGCGCGCCTACGCTCGCCGTGGTCCTCGCCGGCGCTTCCCGGGGGGCGCGGGACGGGCCCGTGCAGGAGTGTGCCCGTGCGCCTGACGCGCCGCATCGTGGGCCCCCTCGGCGGCCGCCGGGCGGCCGCGTCGACCGCCACCTCCGCCGGCCCCGTCGCCGTCCCGCCCGCCGTCCTCGGCGCGGCCGTGCCGGCCGACCCCTCGGCCGGGCCCGGCGCCGCCGCGGGCCCCGTCGCGGTGGACCCCTGCGCCCCCGCCCGCGCCGCCGTCGTCGACGCGTGCGCGCTCGCCGAGCGGATGGCCGCGCTCTCGCGGGCCGCGCAGGAGCGCCTCCGCGACGCGCGCCTGGCGTACGACGAGCACGCCGGGCGCCGCGAGCGGGCGGCGGCCGCCGGCGATCCGCGCGCCGTGCGCGACGCGAAGGACGAGGCCCAGGCCGTGTTCCGGCGGGCCCGCCTCGCGGCCCGCGACCAGGGCGCCGTCGAGGCCGCCGCCCGTGCGTGGCTCCGCGAGATCGAGCGGATCAACGCGCAGACCCGCGAGGCGGTGCGGGTCGTCGCCCGCGAGGACGCCGCCGAGGCGGCGCTCTACCGGGCCGTCGACCGCCTCGGGATCGAGGCGGACGGGGCGCGGATCGCGGCGGAGAGCGCGGCGGAGGCCTGCCGGACCGCGCGGATCTCCCTCGCCTCGTGCGAGGAAGGCGAGCGCCTCGGGCGCGAGCATGCCCCGGTACCCGCCGCGGCGGCGGGCGCCCTCGCCCCGGCGTCCGTCGTCGCGCGGGCGACGATCGCGCCGCCCGGGGGTGTTGATGCGGCGGAGTCGGAGGCGGCACCAGCGCCAGCGGCGGGAGGTCCCGCCGCGCCCGCGCCGGCCGCGGCCTCGTTCGCGGTGCCCCGACCCGCGGCTCCGGCGGCGCCGCCCGGCGGCCCGGCAACGGCCACGGCCAACGACCGCGAGGGAGCCCCCCCGGCGGCTGGCGCGACGGACGAGGCCGAGGTCGAGCCGGTCGTCCTGCCCCTCCTCGCCGGCGATCGCGCCGTGCTCCGGCGGCTGGCCGCGACGCTCGCCGGCGGAGACGCGGCGGCGGACGCCCGGTGGCAGGCCCAGCTCGCCGCGTTCGTCGAGGCCGTGCGGGCGCGGGCGGTCGACGGCGCCGCCCTCGTCTTCCCCGAGGCGCACGCGTTCTGGGGTCCGTACACCCAGGTCCAGTGCCGCGAGATCGCCGCCGCGCTCGCCGCCCTCGGCTTCCGCTTCGACGGGCTCGACGGGTTCGCCGACGGGCGGGTGCCGGGCCAGCGCGAGCTGTCGCTCGCGATCGGCTACGCGGGCCTCGACCCGATGCGGGTCCGGATCTGGCCGACGGAAGCCGAGCTGCCGCACCTGTTCGCCGACGTCGTCGTCGACGCGGGGCGGTTCGTCGCGGAGGCGGCCGGCGAGCTGAGCCTCGGCGAGATGATCGACCTCCTCGGCCGACGGGCCGAGGACCTCGGGGAGCTCTGGAACACGTGGGGCCGGGTCCGGCCCCTCCTCCTCTCCCCGGCCTGACGCCGGTCCCGGGCCTGCGCGAGGCGGAGCGGCCCCGGGCCGACGAGAGGTCCCACCCTGCGCGGCGCCGTCCGACGCGGCGCCGTCGGGCGGCCCTACTCCTGGGCCGGCTCGTGGGGCCCCTCGTCCGGGTCGTCGTCGATGACGATGACGCGGAACGCCTCGGCCGCCGTGGCGCCGATCGGCTCGCCCTCCTCGGCGAGCCACGCACGGATCCGCCCCCCGAGCTCGTCGGGGTCGCCGACCTGGCTCGCGTGGCAGCGCAGCGCGGCGACCTTCCGCTCGGCGGTCGCGGTGACGTCGACCCACGCCGTCGGGGCGTTCGGCCAGAAGAGGTAGACGCGGCGGACGCGGTGGGGCGCGAGCCCCGCGCGGGCGAGGCCGGGGAAGGCCATCGGGTTGCGCGCCGCCGGGAAGACCGCGTCGACGGCGGCGATCCCGGCCGCGCGGTGATCGGCGTGGTTCACCCCCGCCCCGGCGTAGAAGAGGACCTCGGGGTCGTGGGTGAGGACCGCATCGGGCCGGAAGCGGCGGATCTCCCGGACGAGGAGCTCGCGGAGCGGCAGCTCGTTCGCCAGCGCCCCATCGGGCTGGTGGAGGAAGACCACCTCGTCGTAGCCGACGATCGCGGCGGCGCGCCGCTGCTCCTCCTCGCGGGTCGCGGCGAGGGCGAGCGGGTCGAGGTCGGGGTCCTCGCCGCCCTGGTCCCCCGACGTGCAGCAGACGAGCCGCCCGACGGACCCGCCGTCGATCCATGCGGCGGCCGTCGCCGCCGGCCCGAACTCGGCATCGTCCGGGTGCGCCGCGATGACGAGGAACCGCGCGGGCCGCCAGGCGTGGGCTGCGGGCCGCGCGCCCGGCGCGGGGGGCGGCAGCGTCACGGCGCGCCGGACCCGGCCGCGGAAGCTTCCTTCGCCTGCCGGGTCACCGCCCATCCCGCCCCGCGTCGAGCTCCGCCCGTGCAGCGGCGAGCGCCTCGCGGACCTCCGCCGCGTGCCCGTCCGGCGTGACCTTCGGCCAGGCCCGGGCGATCCGCCCGTCGGGTCCGACGAGGAACGTGGAGCGGAGGATCCCGAGCGTGCGCTTCCCGCCACGGATCTTCTCGCCCCACGCTCCGTACCGGTCGGCGACGGCGTGTCCGGCGTCGGAGAGGAGGGTGAAGTTGAGGACGAACTTCGTCCGGAACCGGACATGGCTCGCGGCGTCGTCGGGGCTGATCCCCCAGACCGTCGCGCCGGCCGCGACGAGGTCGTCGTTCGCGTCGCGGAACGCGCAGGCCTCGACCGTGCAGCCCGGGGTGTCGTCCTCGGGGTAGAAGTACACGACAGTCCAGCGGCCGCGCTGGTCGGCGAGGCGGTGGACCGCGCCGCGCTCGTCGGGGAGCGCGAAGTCGGGCGCGGGGTCGCCCCGAACGGGCATGCTCATGGCGGCATGCTACCGCGCGGCGAGAATCGCGACGGCGAGGGCCGCCGCGCCGAGGGCCGCGATGAGGGCGTCCTCGCGCCGCCGGCGGACGGGGCGGAAGCGGCTCCGCGGGATCCCGGCGTCGAACCCGCGGGCGTCCATCGCGAGGGCGAGCCGCTCGGCGTGGCGGAGGGCGAGGACGAGGAGCGCGAGGAGGAGGCCAGCGCTCCAGCCCCGCCCCAGGCCACGCGTCCGGCGCGCCTCGCGGAGCGTCACGAGGTCGAGCGAGAGGCGCGGCACGGCCTGGTACGCGGCGAGCGCCCCGTAGGCGAAGCGGTCGGGGAGGCGTGCCTGCTGGACGAGCGCGTCGGCGAGGGCCGTCGCCTCGGTCGTCTGGGCGAAGGCGACGCCGACGCCGGCGATCGCGAGGATCCGCAACCCCAGGACGAGGCCCGTGGCGAGCGCCGGCTCGGTGACGCGGAGCGGCCCGCCCTCGAGGATCACCCGGGCGGCCGCGTCGGCGTTCGCTGCGCCGAACACCGTGTTCACGAGGACGACGCCGCCGGCCGCCACGACGAACGGGAGCCACGCCCGGGCGAAGCGGCCGACCGGGACGCGCCCCAGGCCGGTCGCGGCGGCGACGCCGGCGACGAGGAGGACGACCGTTGGCCGCGGGTCGGTCGTCGCGACGAGGCCGGCGAGCCAGGCGAGCCCGACGGCGAGCTTCGTGAGCGGGCTGGCGCGGCCCATCGGGCTCGCGAGCTGGCGGACGTCGAGCTCCGGCAGGACGATCACGCCGCGGCCTCCGCCGCGACGGGCTCGGCAAGGCGGCCGCCGGCCATCGTCGCCGCGCGCCCGCCGAGGTCCCCGACGAGCCGCTCGTCGTGCGTGATCGCGACGAGGCCGACGCCGGCGTCCAGACGCTCGCGGAGGATCGCGAGGAGGCCGCGGTACGTCGCCCGGTCCTGCCCGAACGTCGGCTCGTCGAGGACGAGGAGCCGCGGACGGCGGGCGAGGATGCCGGCGAGCGAGAGGCGGCGCTGCTCTCCGCCCGAGAGGGCATACGGGCTCCGCGCCCCGAACCGGCCGAGGGGGAGGGCGAGCGCCTCCATGAGCTCCGGCAGCCGGGCCAGCTCCCCGCCCCGGAGGCCGAGGCCGGCCTCGGCCTCGACCGTCGTCGCGAGGAACTGCTGCTCGGGGTCCTGGAAGAGGTACGCGGCCCGGCGGGCGAGCTCGCCCGCGGGGAGCCGGTGGGGCGCGTCGCCGAGGAGGCGGACCGTCCCGGCATCCGGACGGAGGAGCCCGACGAGGAGGCGGCCGAGGGTCGACTTGCCACTCCCGTTCGGGCCGACGATCGCGAGCCGCTCGCCGGCCGCGACGGCGAGGTCCACCCCGCGGACGACCGGGTCGCGGTGCCGGTACCCGAAGGCGAGGCCGCGCGCGTCGAGGAGCGGCGCGCCGCCGACGACGGGGGAGCCGGGCACCGGCGGGGGCACGCCGAGCGCCGCGTCGACGTCGGCCGGGAGCCAGATCCCGGCCTCGATGAGCGCCCGGCCACTCCGCCGGACGACGGCGTCGGGCGTCCCGAGGTCGACGGGCTGCCCGTCGCTCCCGAGGACGAGGATGCGGTCGGCGAGCCGCCAGGCGAGCTCGACACGGTGCTCGACGAGGACGATCGTCGTCCCGGCCGCCCGGAGCGCCGCGAGGCGGTCGACGAAGGCCCGAGCGCCGTCCGGGTCGAGGTTCGCGGTCGGCTCGTCGAGGACGAGGAGGCGCGGCCGGGGGGCGAGCGCGCCGCCCAGGGCGAGCCGCTGCTGCTGGCCGCCGGAGAGCGTCGTCGTCCGCTGCCGCCCGAGCCCGGCGAGGCCCACCTCGGCGAGCGCCTCGGGCACCCGGGCGGCCATCGCCGCGCGGGGCCAGCCGCGATTCTCGAGCCCGAAGGCGACGTCGTCGTCGACGCGCTCCATGACGAGCTGGGCGCCGGGGTCCTGGAAGACGACCCCGACCGGCCCCTCGACCCGGAGCGCCCCCTCGAGGCCGCCCGGGACGTCCCGCCCGAGGAGGCCGGCGAGGGCGAGGACGAACGTGCTCTTCCCGGACCCCGACGGGCCGAGGACGAGGAGGCACTCGCCCGGCGCGACCTCCACGTCGACGCCGCGGAGAGCCGGCGCCGGGGCGCCGGCGTGGGTGAAGCCGAGCCCGCGGGCGACGATCGCGGGTCCGTCGGCCGCGCGTCGGTCGATCGCGGTGCCCTCCGTCAGGCGGGGAGGCCGCGGAGCGCCCCGGCCTCGCGCAGGCCGCGCACGATCGCGAACGTGACGAGCGGCATGAGGACGGCCGCGGAGAGGATCATCCAGAAGAGGGTGAGCGCCAGGATCTCCGGGGCCACGCCCTGGTAGTAGATGACGGCGTCGTGGACGAAGGCGAGGAGCGCCGAGGCGGCGCCGGCGAGCGCGACGACCGGCGCGTCGAACCGGCGGTAGCGGAACGCCGCGAAGACCGCCTCCGCGCCGATCCCCTGGAGGAAGCCGGACAGGAGGGCGTCGGGGCCCCACTGGCTCACGACGAGGACGGAGACACTCGCCGCGACGAGCTCGGCGAAGAGGCCGGCGCCGGCCCGCCGGACGACGACCGGGGCGAGGACCGCCGGGAGGAGCCAGCCGAGGTAGAGGAGGAGCCACGGCGAGCCCGCCCCGGCTCCCAGGCCGGCGTACACGGCGTTGAGGCCGGCCATGAACACGCCGAAGGCGGCCCCGATGACCGCGGTGACGACGATGTCGCGGGTGCGCCAGCGCCCGGCCGGGGAGGCGACCCCCGGGGCCGCCGCGTGTGCACTCATGGAACCCCCTTCGCGAGGTGCGTCTCGATGATGAGCAGGCGACCGCCGCGGAGGGAGACGCGGGCCTCCGGGCCGGACCGCACGTTCGAGAGGCCGCGGGCGGGGCCGACCGCGAGTGGCTCGTCCCGGAGCGGGTAGTCGAGCCCCACGGTCGTGACGCCCAGGGCATCGGCCGCGAACGGGAGGAGGGTGACGAGGTCGCCGGCGGCGCCCGGGAGCTCGACCGCGACGGCGCCCCGCGAGGCGTCGAGGAGGCGGACGCGGGCCCGTCCGTCGAGGAGGACGGCGGCGCGCCCGGCGAGGGCCGCGTGGGCGAGGAGCCACGCGTTCGCGAGCGCGTGGTCGAACCGCGGGCCGCCGAGGGCGCCGAGGATCGTGAGGCGCGCCGCGCCGCGCGCGACCGCGGCGACGACGGCGAGCTCGAGGTCCGACTCGTCCTTCGCGGCCGGCGCGAGCTCCACGGGGATGCCGGCCGCCCGGACGGCCGCGAGGCCCGCGGCATCGAGCGAATCGGCGTCGCCGACGACGAGGTCCGGCCGGAGCCCGGCGAGCGGCGCCTTCGCCGCCCCTCCGTCCGCCGCCACGACGAGGCCGGCACCGGCGTCCCAGCCGGGCCACGCGGCGTCGAGCTCCGGCCGCGCCGGGACGTCGCCGTCGCCGACGAGGATCGCGTGGAGCGCCTGCGGCCCGCTCACGGAATGGGAACGCCTCCGCTGGAAGGGACGGAGGCGTCGCACTGGACTCCCTTCGCCGGCATGACCCGGATCAGGTTCCGAGGGTCTGCGGGCCCTTCCCGCACTCTCAGCGCCGCGTGGCGCTCCCCTGTCCCACTTCTTCGGTTCGGCCGGTCTCCGCCGGCACCGGACCAGTCTACACCCCGGCGAGGAAGCCCTCCACCCAGGCCGCGACGGACGCCGCCGTCTCGTCGGCGCCCGCGGCACGGAGAGCCGCCGCGTCGCCGAGACCCGAGTCGATCCCCACGGCCCGGGCGCCGGCCGCGCGGGCCATCCGCATGTCGTCGAGGGCGTCGCCGACGTACGCGGTGCCGGCCGCGGTCGGGCCGAGCCCCAGGGCGCGGACCGCGGCGAGGAGGGGCGCGGGATGCGGCTTCGCCTCGGGGAGGTCGTCGCCGTGGATCCGGACGGGAAGGAGGCGCTCCAGGCCGTGGCGACGGAGCTGCGCCCCGACGGTGTCGCGGTGCCCCGCCGTCACGAGCGCGAGCGGGTAGCCCGCGGCGTGGAGCCGTTCGAGCGCCTCGCCGGCGCCGGGGAGAAGCGCGCCCTCGTCGCGGCCACGGTAGGCGGCCCACCAGCGCCGCCCGGCCTCCTCGATGTCCGGCTCCGGCAGGCCGATCGAGCGGTAGAGGGCCCGCCAGTCGGGCGTCCACAGGCGGCAGTAGTCGGCCCACGTGAGGCGCAGCCCATAGCCCTGCACGACCTCCTCGGTCGCGACGTACATGAGAGAGAGGGTGTCGGCCAGGGTGCCGTCCCAGTCGAAGACGACCGCGCGCATCGAGCGCGATCGTAGCCCCTCGGGAGGCGGCCCGCCGGCGATGCTAGACTCGCCGGCGTGCCCGACGCGGACGATCCCCAGGCCCTGGACCCCGCGGTCCGGCGCGTCGTCGAGGCGGCCGCCCGGAAGGGCGTCGACCTGCGCGTCGTCGTCCTCGAGGCGACGACCCACACGGCCGAGGACGCCGCCCGCGCGCTCGGCGTCGAGGTCGGCCAGATCGTGAAGTCGCTCGTCTTCGTGGCGCCGCGCGAGTCGACCGGCCACGAGCCGGTCCTCTGCCTCGTGTCAGGCACGAACCGGGTCGACCCCGCCCGACTCGCGGCCGTCGTCGGCGAGCCGGCGATCCGCCGGGCCACCGCGCGCGAGGCCCGCGACCTCACCGGCTTCACGATCGGCGGCATCCCGCCCGTCGGCCATCCGCACCCGGTGCGCGTCGTCATGGACCCCGACCTCGGCCGGTACCGCGAGGTGTGGGCGGCCGGCGGCATGGACCGCGCCGTCTTCCCGGTCGCCCCCGCCGCCCTCCGGGCGCTCACGAACGCGGTCGTGGCCCCGATCGCGGACAAGCCGGGTCCCGCGCCGGCCGGTCCCGACGCGCCGGCCGGGCCCGCCGCGCCGGCCGGGCCCGCGACGCCGGCGTGACCGTCGAGGCGCACCAGGCGGTCGTCGTCTACCCGGGCGGCATCCGCGCCCGCTACCGCTGGGCTGGCAGCGGGCAGGGCGCCTCGGTCTTCGCCCTGAGCGAGGCGGGGGGCGCCCTCCACGAGTACGGCCCGCGCGTCGCGGCCGCGTTCGAGCGGCTCTGCCGCGCGGAGCTGCGGGTGGAGAGCCCGGCCGGCACCTGGGCCGCCCGTTTCGCCTCGCCGCTCTTCGCGGAGCCGGCGGGCCTCGCCTGGGACGCGGCCGACCTCCTCGTCGTCGCGTACGGCTTCGCGACGTACGGCCTCGCCGCGCGGACGGGCGAGCTGCGCTGGCTCCACCGCTCGGGGTCGCCGCTCGTCGGCGTGCTGTGGTCGCCGCGCCTCGAGCACGTCCTCGTGCAGGCCGAGGTCGGGACGTTCGCCCTCGAGGCCGACGGCGAGGTCCGCTGGCGGGTCGCCCACTCCGACGTCGTCGCCGCGGCCGAGCTCGTCGGCGGCCGGCTCGTCCTCACGAGCTATGGCGGGCTCGTGGCCGCCCTCGACCCGGCGACGGGCCGCCCGGCGTCGACGGCGGGGCCGTGATCGCGCGTGGGCGGGCGGGGTGCGTGGACGAGCTGTGGACGAATGGCACCGCTTCCGCCGATTCGGTGGACGGACGGCGTTGACCTGGGCCCGGCGGCCGCGTAGCGTGGAATGCGACCCGGAGGGGTCATGAGCTCGCTAATGGCGGAGGCTCCGGCCGAGGCCCACGCGACGCGGAGGTTCCTCCGGGTCGCTTCGTGCCCGGCGCGGTACCATCCCGGCCCGTGACCCCCCTCGTCGCGATCGTCGCCGGCCTCGCCGCGATCGCGCTCGGCACGCTCCTCCTCCGGGCGTATGGGCCGCGCCTCCGCGTCGGCCGCCTCCTCGCCGTGACCCCCGCCGTGACGATCGCCCAGGCGCGGGCGCTCGCGGCGCGCGGGGGGCGCCCCTACGTGCGCGTGGAGGGTCGCGTCGACGCCGACGAGGACTTCCCGGACGAGCACGCGCGGCCCCTCGTCTTCCGCCGGCGCCGGCTCGAGGTCCGCGCGGGCCGCGCCTGGCGGGCGGTCGACGACCGGCGCGAGCACGTTCCCTTCCGCGTCCGCGAGGGCCTCGAGGCGATCGACGTCGACGTGGACGCCCTCGACCTCGGCCTCGTCACCCTCGTCCGCGAGTCGACAGGGACCGCGGCGGAGGTCGCCGCCGCGCTCGGCGACGCGGCCGTCGCCGGCGTGCCCGCCGCGACGCCGGCCCGGCTCCGGGTCGAACAGCTGTCGGCGGTCGAGCACGCCACCGTCCTCGGGGTTCCGGTGGCCGGGGCCGACGGCCGGGTCGCGATGACCGCCGGCGCCGGCCGCCCGCTCGTCGTCTCCGTCCTCGAGCGCGACGAGGCGATGCGCGTCCTCGCCGAGGGGCGCCGGGCCCGCCCGATCGCCGCGGCCGTCGCGCTCTCCGCCGGCCTCGCCCTCCTCGGACTCGGCCTCGCCTGGGCCCTCCTCGCGGGCGGGATCGGGTGAGGAGCGGCGCCCGGGCCGGCCGGGGCGGGAGGGGCCGACGGGTGCGCCTCCGCGACCTCGGGCTCGCCGCCCTGGGGGCCGCCGTCACGCTCCTCGCGACCCGGCTCGCGGAGCGGCGGTAGGCGCCCGCGGGCCTGCGCGCCCGGCCCCCCGCGGGCCTGCGCGCCCGGCCCCCCGCGGGCGTGGGGGGTCGCGCGGGCGGTGCGTCGCGCGGGCGCCGTCCCCGGCACCACCCGCACGACCCAACCCGGACCATCGGCCTATGGGCAGGAACTGTGAAGTTACTGACACTCCGCCTCGACGACTTCAGCGATCCTCCATCCGGACCACGGCCGCGGGGAGCGCCCGCCGGAGCGAGGCCAGAGCCACGGGAGGCCCACCACGCAGCTCGCGCCCCGCCCGTCCGACGCGACGCTGACCGTCACGAAGGCGGCCCGCCTCCTCGGCGTGCACCCGAACACGATCCGCGCGTGGAGCGACCAGGGCCGCCTCCGGTTCTACCGGATCAACGCCCGCGGCGATCGGCGCTACCGGCTCGGCGACCTCCAGCGGTTCCTCGCCGCGGCCGAGCAGCCAGCGCCGGCCGGGCGGCGCGATCGTTCCCGAGCCACCGCCCTGCGGGCCATCCCGGCAATCGGCGCCGAGCTCGTCGAGCTCCGCACCCGGCCCTCGGAGCGCGGTGCGTCCGACGGGGAGGGGGCCCGGCCCGGCGACCTCGCCGGCGCCCTCGAGCCGCTCCGCCTGGTCGACGCGAGCCGCGCGGCGGAGGAGGGCGCCGTCTTCGCCGTGCCCCTCACGTCGCCCCTCGACGTCGAGCGGCGGCTCGTCGAGATCGACGTCCTGGGCCGCCTCGCCGACCTCGTGGCGTCGGGGCGCAGCCTCGACGAGATCGCGGGCGCGGCCGTCGACCTCCTCTGCGGGCGGGCCGGCCACGACCTCGCCCTCGTGCTCGAGCGCCGCTTCGGCCGCCTCGCCCCGGCCGCGGCCCACGGGGACGGCGCAGACCTCCTGAGCTGGACGTCGGAGGCGACCGGGCTCCCCGGCCGCGCCCTCGCGGCGCCCGGCCCGGTCCACGAGATCGCGGAGCCGAGCCGCGACTGGCTGCCGCTCGGGCATCGTCTCGCCGCGCGGATGGCCGTCGCGATCCCCGGCGGGGCGGGCGGGCCGTGGGGCGTCCTCGTCACGGCCGACGAGGCGCCCCCGGCGACCCTCCCCGAGCTCGAGACCTTCCTCGTCGCCGTCGCCCGTCAGCTCGGCGTCGCGGTCCACGCCGAGCGCCTCCGCGGCGAGACGGCGACGCAGCTCCACCGCGCCGAGGCCCTCCGGCGGATCGCCACCGACATCGGGAGCAAGCTCGACCTCCAGCAGATCCTCACCGGCGTCGTCGACCACGCCCGCGTCCTCTTCGGCGGGGAGCGCGCCGCAGTGTTCCTCCGGCGCCCGGACGGGCACCTCACGGCGGAGGTGGCCCGGGGGCTTTCCGACGCCTACCTCGCCGCGGTGCGCGACTTCCCGGTCCCCTCCCTGCCGGCCGAGGCGGCGGCCGCCCGGCGACCGCTCTTCGCGACCCGCTACCGCGACGACCCGCGGGCGGTGGAGACGCGGACCGCGATCGTCCAGGAGGGGTTCGACACGATCTGCGCGGCCCCGCTCCTCGACGGCGACGACCTTCTCGGGCTCCTCGTCGTCTACCACGACCGGCCTCACGCGTGGTCGGAGGAGGAGCTCGCCACGATCGGGGGCTTCGCGGCGCAGGCCGCGACCGCGATCAAGAACGCCCAGAACTACGAGCGGATGGCGACGTGGGCGGCCCACCTCCAGTCGATCCAGCAGCTCGGCGCCCGCCTCGCCCACCTCACGAGCGAGACGGAGATCGGCGCCGCGATCGCGAACGAGCTGGACCAGATCATCGAGTACCACAACGTGCGGGTCTACCGGCTCCGGCCGGACGGCTGGCTCGTGGCGGTCGCGGTTCGGGGCCTCGTCGGCGAGTTCCACGACGAGACGCCGGACCAGCTCCGGATCCGGCTCGGCCAGGGCATCACCGGCTGGGTGGCCGAGCACCGTGTCCCGCAGAACCTGCCCGACGCCGCCCACGACCCGCGGGCCGTCACGATCCCCGGCACCGACCCCGGCCTCGACGAGTCGATGCTCCTCGCGCCACTCGTCTTCGAGGACGCCGTCCTCGGCGTCATCGTCCTCTCGAAGCTCGGCCTCCGGCAGTTCACCGACGACGAGCTCCGCCTCCTCGTCATCTACGCCAACATCGCCGCCCAGGCGATGGCGAACGCCGAGGCGACGGAGCGCCTCCGCCAGCAGTCCGGCCGCCTCGAGCGGCGGCTCGCGGGCCAGCGGGCCCTCCTCGAGATCACGTCCTCGATCCTCGGCTCCCTCGACCTCCGGCGGATCCTCGCCGAGGTCGCCGACCGGCTCGCCGTCATCGTTCCATGGGACAACCTGTCGATCGAGTGGGCGGACCCCGTGACGGGGGTCCTCGCCCCGCTCATGGCGCGCGGCGTCCACGCCGACGAGTACCTCAAGCCCTGGGAGCCCGGGGAGGAGGGGCTCGCGACGTGGGTCCTCACCCGCGGCGAGCCCCAGCTCATCCCCGACGAGCTCGCCGACCCACGGATCCGCCATTTCCCGTCGACCGGGGAGGTCGAGGGCAGCCTCATCTGCGTCCCGCTCGCGGGCCGCGATGGGGTGCGCGGCGTCATCTCGCTCGAGCGGCTCGGGACCGAGGAACGCTACGACGACGACGACTTCGAGCTCGTCCAGCTGTTCGCCGCCCAGGTCTCGATCGCGATCGGGAACGCCGAGGCGTACCGGAAGAAGGAGATCGAAGCCCAGACCGACGATCTCACGGGCCTCCTCAACCAGGGGACGTTCGCTGAGTGGCTCGCCCGGAGCGTCGCGACGGAGGATCGCTTCGGGCTCCTCATGCTCGACCTCGACGCATTCAAGGCCGTGAACGACCGGCTCGGCCACCAGGCCGGCGACGACGTCCTCCGCGCGGTCGCGCGGGCGATCCGCGGCGCCTGCCGCGACAGCGACCGGGTCTTCCGGTACGGCGGCGACGAGTTCACCGTCATCTGCCCCGCCACCGACGCCACGGGGACGGCCGCGCTCGCCGAGCGGATCCGGGGGGCACTCCACGGGGTCGGCGTCGGCCTCGGCCGCCCGTTCCCGGTCGGCGGGGTGTCGGCCTCGATCGGCATGGCCACGTTCCCCGGGGACGGGCGCTCAGCGGACGAGGTGCTCCTCGCGGCCGACCGGGCCTGCTTCGTGGCGAAGCGCGGCGGGCGCGACCGGATCGCGACGGCAGAGGAGGGGCTCGCGCTCGCCGGGGAGCTGACGCTCCAGGCCCCGACGCCGTTCGACCCGCACGAGCCCGAGGGGGCGGGGCTCGCCTGACCGCCGCCGCGGCCCCCGCATGGGCTGGCCTACGATGGGGCCATGCCCGTCCTCCCGGCCCCGCGTCGACCCGCCGGCTCCCGGATCCGCGCGCTCGCGGGGCGTGCCGACCCGCTGGCGGGGCGTGCCCACCCGCTGGCGGCCACCGCCCTCGCGG
>JAJZRQ010000021.1:0-20026 GCA_021802585.1 Chloroflexota bacterium | reverse complement strand
CGGCCTTGCCCGGCGGTTCGGCACGACCCCCGAGAGCCTCGCCTACTGGAACCGGGCCCGCTACCCCTCGCTCGACCCCGACTCGCCCGCGTACCGGCCCGACCGGATCGACGCCGGGTGGGAGCTCGCCTATGTGCCCGGCGGGGTCGTCGACCCGGAGGACCTGCCCCCGGCGAGCGTGGCGCCGGCTGCCACGGGTCCGGCGGAGGGCGCCGGGCCGTTCCCGACGCTGCCGGCCGACGGGAGCGCGGCGCTCGTGCGGCGAGGTCCGGCCGGCCTTCCCGGCGTGGCGCTCACGTTCGAGTACGCCGGCGGGCCGGCCGCGGCGGCCGCCGGCGCGGGGCCCGAGGCCGTCGTCCAGTGGCTCGAGGCGAACGACGTGCCGGCCACCGTCTTCGCCGCCGCGACGGCCGCCGGAGACGCGACCGGAACGGCGGTCCTCGCGCGCCTCGCGGCCGCCGCTTCGGTGCGCGCCGGCCTCCTCGCCCCGGTGACGGACCCGGCGGGCCTCGCCGCGGCCCTCGGGGCGGCGGATGCGACCCTCGCCGCGCGCCTCGGCGCCTCGACGGCGCCCTTCCTCCGCCCCTCGGCCGGGAGTGCCGGCGCCGACGCCCTCCGGGCCGCGGGGACGGCCGGCTGGCGGTGGGTCGTCACGTGGGACGTCGATCCCGGCGACGGCGTCGCACCGGAGAACGGCGGGCCGATCGCCGCCGACATCGTCGCCCGGGTCGTCTCGCGCGCGAGCGGCGGTTCGATCATCCGCCTCCGCCTCGGCGGCCCCCGGACCCTCGAGGCGCTCCCCGGGATCCTCGACGGGCTCGCCGCGCGGGGGCTCTCGGTCGTGCCGCTCGAGGCGGTCCTCGGCCCGGACGCCGGCGGCTGAGCGGCGCGCCCGGCGGCCCGGCCCGCGGCGCCCCGGGTCGCGGCACCCCCCTGGCCGTGCCCCGGCAACGGGCCGGGTCGCTCAGAGGCGCCCGGCCTCGACGATCCGGCGGAGGAACTGCCGGGTCCGCTCTTCGCGGGGCGCGCTGAACATCGCGGCGGGCGGCCCCTCCTCGAGGATCCGGCCGGCGTCGAGGAAGCAGACGCGGCTCGCGATGTCCCGCGCGAACCCCATCTCGTGGGTCGCGATGAGCATCGTCATCCCGCCCTCGGCGAGCTCGCGGACGAGCCGCAGGACCTCGCCGACGAGCTCGGGGTCGAGCGCGCTCGTGATCTCGTCGAGGAGGAGGAGGTCGGGCCGCATCGCCAGCGCGCGGGCGATCGCGACGCGCTGCTGCTGGCCGCCGGAGAGTCGATCGGGGAACTCGCGGGCCTTGTCGGCGAGCCCGATCCGCTCGAGGAACTCGAGCGCCCGCGCCTCCGCCTCGGCCGGCGCGAGGCGGAGCGCCTTCCGCGGCCCGAGGGTCACGTTGTCGAGGACGCTCATGTGGGGGAAGAGGTTGAACGCCTGGAAGACGATCCCGATCCGGCGCCGGATCCGGTTGACGTCGACCCCCGGGGCCGTGATCTCCTCGCCCTCCACGACGATCCGGCCGGCGTCGATCGGCTCGAGGAGGTTCACGCAGCGGAGGAGGGTGGACTTCCCGCTCCCGGACGCCCCGATGAGGCAGACGACCTCGTGCTCGGCGAGGACGAGGTCGATCCCCCGCAGGACCTCGAGCTTCCCGAACGACTTGCGGAGGCCCTCGATGACGAGCGCCGGGCCCTCGCCCGGCCCCACCGCGGCGGTCGTGGCGGCGTGGGGAGCGCCGACCGGCGACAGGCCCGGGCGCGGCGCCGTCATCGCACGCCCCCCGCGGCCTGACGTCGCTTGTCGCGGGCGATGAGGACGTCGGTCAGCCGCGCCAGCGGGATCGTCACGACGATGAAGACGAGCGCCGTGACCATGTACGGCGTGAAGTTGAAGTTCCCGGCCTGCTGGATGTACGACTGCCGAAAGATCTCGACGACCCCGATGTACGAGACGAGGACCGTGTCCTTCTGGAGCCCGATGAAGTCGTTGAGGAGCGGCGGGATGACCCGCCGGACCGCCTGCGGGAGGATGACGTGGCGGAGGGCCTGGAAGCGGGTGAGGCCGAGCGAGCGGGCCGCCGCCTCCTGGCTCGGATGGACCGACTCGATCCCCGCCCGGTAGACCTCCGACACGTACGCCGAGTAGACGAGGGTGAGGGCGACGACGGCGTAGAGGAACGGCTCGACCGGGACCCCCGGCAGGGCAAGGCCGGGGATCCCGAAGCCGAGGATGTAGATGACGAGGACGCCCGGCAGCGCCCGGAACCCGTCGACGTACGCGGTCGTGAGGAGGCGGACCGGGAAGAAGACGGGTCCCGGCAGGCTGCGGAGGACCGCGATCACGAGGCCGAGGGCGAGGATCAGCACCTCGGCGATGAGGAAGAGCTGGACGTTGACCCAGAACGCCCGGACGATCGAGGGGGCCGAGGAGGCGAAGACCTCGCCGTTGAAGAACGACGCCTGGACGGCGGGCCAGCCCGGCGAGCTGACGACGACCCAGGCGACGACCCCGAAGAAGACGACCGTGCTCGCGACGGCGACGAGCGTCGACCGGACCGCGGACGGCTGCCCGGCGCGGCGAGGGCGACCCGCGGACGCCGGCATGCGGCGGACGACGCGCGGCGCGGGCTAGGGCTGGAAGACCGGGGCGTTCGCCTTGTCGGCCATCCACTCCTGCGTGATCTTCGCGAGCGTCCCGTCGGCCGTCATCGCCGCGAGGGCCCCGTTGACGCACGCCGTGAGCGGGCTCCCCTTCGCGAGGACGAGGCTGAAGTGCTCCTGCTCGGAGCCCGTCGGGGCGAACTGGCCGACGATGACGCCGTTGTCCATCTGGGCGGCGGTCACGTAGAAGGCCGTCGGGAGGTCGACGACGAGGCCGTCGATCTGCTTGTTGTTCAGCGCCTGGATCGCCGCGTCATTGCTGTCGTAGACGCGCGGCTCCTTGTCCGGCTTGATGACGTTGACGATCGTGTCGTAGCTCGTCGTCCCCGCCTGGGCGCCCAGCTGGTACGCCTTCAGGTCGGAGATCTTCGTCGCCGCCGCGATCGGCGTCCCCCCGACCGCCACGAGCGACTGGTTGAGCCAGTAGTAGCCGTCGGAGAGGTCGGCCGTCTGGGCGCGCTCCGGCTTGTACGAGACCTGGGCGAGGTAGAAGTCGAACGGCTTCGGGCCGGGGGCGTACGAGTTGTCGAACTTCACGGCGACCCAGACCACCTTGTCCTTCGGGAAGCCGAGCTGGGCCGCCACCGCGTACGCGATCGCGCTCTCGAAGCCGGTCCCGGTCGTCGGGTCGCCGGAGAACTGCGTGTCCCACGGCGGGGTGTTGCCGCCGTCGCGCGGCAGGAAGTACGGGGCGTACGCCGGGTTGTCGGTGCCGATCGTCAGCATGCCGGCGGTGAGCGTCGTGAGGTTCTCCGGCGCGCACGCGTTCGGGGTGGCGGTCGGGGCCGCGGTCGGGGTTGCCGCGGCGGCCTCCGTCGGGGTGGGGGTTGCCGTGGGAGCGGGCGTCGGGGTCGCGCCGCCCGAGCAGGCGGCGACGAGGGCGCCGACGAGCGCCAGGGCGGCCGCGAGGCTGATGGTTCGTCGCATGTGGGGCACTCCTCCTGGTCGGGGACCGGCGTGAGTGTAGCGCGGCGCCGCCCCGCGGACGGCCCCAACCCAGCCACCACGCGGAGGCAGGGCGCCTCCGCAACCCCGCTCCGCCCGGCCGCCGTGCCGCGGACGCCGGTCCGTGCCGCGGGACGCCCGGCCGGTACACTGACCACCGTGCGCGTCCGGCTCCTCGAGCTCCGCCTCCTCGCCGTTCTCCTCGCGGTGCTCTGGGCGCTCGTCGCCGCCTTCCTCCTCGGGGGGTACCGGCCCGGCGGCCCGGCCGATCTCCTCGTCGGGCTCGCCGCCCTCGTCCCGCTCGGGGTCTCCCTCGCCGCGGTGGCCTGGCCGCCCGCCGCCCGCGGCGGGATCGCGTTCCGCTCGATCGCCGCGCTCGCCGTCGGGACGATCCTCGTCCTCCTCCCGACCCTTGCCTCCCTCGTCGGGCAGCTCGTCGGCCAGGGCCTCCAGACGCTCCTGCCGTCGCTCGAGGCGGCGTACCCGTGGGCCCTCGCGATCCTCGGCACGTCCTTCTTCGCGGGGCTCGGCATCGCCCGGCGGGCGCTCGGGCCGACGAGCGGGCGTCCCGGCCGCCTCGGCGCGGCGGTCGCGGTCGGCGCGGGACTGGCCATCTTCAGCGGGTCGGCCCTCGCCGGCGCGGCGGTCGCGAACGAGCTCGCCCTCCAGGACCGGCCCGCGACGGCCTCCCGCTACGGACCCACGGACCCGTTGCTCGTGCCGCCGACGTGCGACGGGGCGCTCGCCGCGGGCTCCACGGCCCAGCTGACGCTCGACCTCGGGGGGAGCGTGGACGGGCGCTCGCTCGGGATCGCGCGGGCGCGCGGGGCGCGCGCCCGCACCGACTTCCGCTGGCTCGCCGATGTCACGACGATCCGCGAGGTGGGCCTTGCCGGAGTGGCCGCCCTCGGGTCCGGCGGCTGGATCCGCGACGTGGGCGGCCGCTGGTCGGCCGAACCGGTGGCCGACGTCGCCGGGGAATCGCTCGACCTCGCCCTCGTCGGGACGGCCCTCGTCCCGTCCCAGCGGACCGCCGCCGAGGACCTCGGCCTCGCCTACGTCGAGGGCGCCCGGGCGCGCCGCTGCCGGGTCGCGGTGGACGGGACCGCCTTCCGCGCCGCCTTCCCGCAGGTCCGCTGGCTCGTCGGGGACGCCGACCTGCGGACGTGGCGCGGGCAGATCGATGCGTGGGTCTTCGCCGACGGCGAGCTCGGGCTCGCCGAGGGGACGCTGGGCGGGCCCGGCTTCGCGATCACGCCGGGGGCGATCCGCGCGGAGCTGACCGCGACCCTCACCGCCACGCACCGGGGCGCGCCGGTGACGATCCTCGCGCCGACGAACTGACGACGAACCGGGATCCACGAGCCGAGAGGAGCCGAGGGAGCATGGACCGCTGGGACGAGCCGGGAGGCGACACGCTCGCGGGCCGGAAGCGCGACCGGGTGGCCCGCTTCTACCGCGTCACGCGATACCTCGCCGCGCACCCCGAGGGCGTGCCCGTCGACGACCTCGCGCGCTTCCTCCGGATGTCCCGGCGGAGCGTCTACCGCGACCTCCACGCGCTCGAGGAGGAGCTCGCGATCCCGGTCTGGAGCGACCAGGGGCGCTGGGGCCTCGGGAAGGACGCGCTCCTGCCGGTCCTCCGCTTCACGGAGGCCGAGGCGATGGCCGTCTTCCTCGCCGCGCGCCTCATGGCGAAGTACGCGGACACGTACGACCCCGCCCTCGCGGCCGCGTTCCAGAAGCTCGGCGAGGCGCTCCCGAAGGTCCTCGGCAGCCACGTCCACCGCACCCTCGACGTCATGGCTCGCCGCCCGTCCGACCCCGAGGACGCGCGTCGCGTGCGGGCCCTCACCCGGGCGTGGGCCGAGCGACGGGTCGTCGAGTTCACGTACGACACGAGCACGTACGACCCGCGCCGGGGGACCCGCCCCGCGCGGGTCCGGCCGTACCTCATCGAGCCGTCGGCCGAGAACCACGCCCTCTACCTCATCGGCCTCGACGAGACGCGGGGCGCGGTCCGGACGTTCAAGCTCGAGCGGATCCGCGGGCTGGCGATCACTCCCACGGTCTTCGAGGCTCCGCCCGACGGGGTGATCGAGGAGGCCCTCGAGCGGGCCTGGGGGATCATCGCGGACCAGGGCGACGTCGAGGTGACGCTCCGCTTCGCCCCGTCCGTCGCCGCCCGCGTGGCCGAGACGACGTGGCACCCCTCGCAGGCGACGGAGCGCGAGGCGGACGGCTCGCTGCTCTGGCGGGCCACCGTCTCCGGGACGATCGAGATCCGCGCCTGGATCCTCTCGTGGGGCCCCGGCGTGGAGGTCGTCGGGCCGCCCGATCTGCGGGCCGAGGTCGCCGGACTCCTCGCCGTCGCGGCCGGCCGCTATCGCTGAGGGCGGCGCCCCGCCCCTCCGTGCCGCGTCGCCCGGGCCACGCGCGGCCTCCTGGCGGGAGCGTCGCGGCCCTCCGCACCGCACCGCACCGCACCGGACGCCTCCGCTCCCACCCGCCCGGACGCCGGCCGAGGTATCCTGTCGCCCATGCCCTTCCGCCCCGGCCCCGCCCCCGCGGTGGCGCGGCGGGCGGCCGTCATCGCCGCGGCGCTGGTCCTCCTCCTCGCGGGGACCCCCGTCGCGCCCGTCCCCACGGCGGCCGCCTCGACCACGACCGCGTCGGTCGCGACCGAGCTCCTGCGCCTCACGAACGCCGACCGCGCGGCGATCGGCCTGCGCCCCCTCCGCCACGACGCGCGGCTCGCGGAGATCGCCCGGGACCGGGCGACGACCCTCACGACCGCCGCCTCGTTCAGCCATAGCGCCGCGGGCGGCAGCCTCGTGCCGGCGCTCGCCGCCGCCGACGTCCAGTGGTACATGGCCGGCGAGGACCTCGCCTGGATGCCGGGCGGGCTCACGGGCGCGACGGCGGCGCTCATCTTCCGGGAGTGGAAGGAGAGCCCGGCCCACTTTGAGCTCCTCATGAGCAACCGCCTCAACTACGTCGGCTTCGGGGCAGCCCTCCGGGGGCTCGACGGGAGGGTCTTCGCGAGCGCGGTCTTCACCGAGTCGGCCGACCACTCGGCACCGAGCGCCCGCGTCGGGACGGCGACCCGGAGCGGGACCGCGATCGCGTTCACCTGGCGCGGCTATGACGCCCCGCTCCAGACCCACTGGGCCGGCCTCCGCGACTTCGACGTCCGGTACCGGGTCGATGCCGGCGCGTGGCGCCTCCTCCGGGACAACACCACGGCGACGGCGCTCCGGCTGGGCAGCCGGACCCGCGGACACCGCTACTGGGTCAGCGTGCGGGCCCGGGACCGCGCCGGGAACATCGGCGGGTGGAGCCCGGCCGTCTCGATCTGGGTCCCCTGACCGACGGCCCTGCCGCGCCGGGCGCAGGGCGGCGACAATGAGCGCATGCGCCCGGCCCGCTTCGCCGCCGTCAACCTCATCAGCGACCCGATCCACGGCTACATCGAGCTGACGAAGCGGCTCGCCCCGGACGACGCCCGCGCCGCCGGGCTGCCCGTCGAGGAGGCGGCCGAGGAGGACGTCCTCGACACGCCGTGGCTCCAGCGCCTCCGCCGGATCAGCCAGCTCCAGAGCGCGCGGTGGGTCTTCCCCACGGCCGAGCACTCGCGCTTCACCCATGGGCTGGGGGTCATGCACGAGGCCGGCCTGTGGGCCCGCCACCTCTACCCGTCGCTCGCCGAGGCCCTCGCGGTCGTGGACCCGGGGATGCGGCCCCCGTCGGAAGGGCTCGTCGTCGAGACGCTCCGGGTCGCCGGCCTCCTCCACGACGTGGGGCACGGACCGTTCGCCCACTTCTTCGACGACCACGTCCTCGCCGCGTTCCCCGCGCCGCCGGACGGCCGGCGGGCCGACGGGAAGCCGCTCACCCACGAGGACCTCTCCCAGCTCATCATCGAGCGCGAGCTCGGCGACCTCGTCCGGCGGCTCCGCCGCGCCCCCGGCGACGGGCTGCCCGGCCGCGACGCCTTCGCCCCGGGCGAGGCGATCGACCCGGCGTGGGTCGCCTTCCTCGTCGCGAAGCCGCCGCTCGACGACCCGGCGATGCCCCGCTGGGTCCGCTGGCTCCAGCCGCTCCTGTCGGGCGTCTTCACCGTCGACAACCTCGACTACGTCCGCCGCGACGCGTACCTCACCGGCGTCTCCGCGGGCCCGGTGGACGCCGAGCGCCTCCGCCGCTACGCGTTCATCTCGGAGCGCGGCCTCACGCTCCACGAATCGGGTGTCGCTGCCCTCGAGATGTTCCTCACCGCGCGCCTCTTCATGTACCAGCAGGTCTACTTCCACCGGACGGTGCGGGGGATCGACCTCGACCTCGGGGAGGTCTTCGCGCCCTCGGTCCGGGCGATCTTCGGGGAGGGATCGCCGGCGGACGACCTCCGCCGCTTCGCGGACCTCGACGAGTACGCGCTCCTTCACCAGGCGGCCCGCTGGGGCCGCGGCGAGGACGTGAGCCTCATGCCGGCGCCGGGAGACGGCCGGGTCACGCCGCCGGTCGCCGGGATCTGGCGACGGATCCTCCTCCGCCGCCCCCGCTGGCGGGCCGAGGCCGAGGTGCGCGCCGAGTACGAGTCCGGCCCGCCGCCGGCGGACGCCGTGGCGACCCTCGGGGTCGCCGAGCCCGGCCGCGTGACGATCGACCTCGCGATCGTCGACGCGCGGCCGGCCGGGGCGACCGCGGACGCGTTCCTCGCCGTCGCCGGACGCGACGGGCGGCCCGGCCGCCCGCTCTCCGCGGCCCTCGGCCGCCTCCCCGCCTTCGCCCTCATCGGGCGCCGCTACGTCCGGGCCGATGGCGAGTAGCCGCACCCCCACGCACATGGCCCGTGAGATCGCCGAGATCCCGGCGGTCGTGGCCCGCGTCCTCGCCGACGGCGGCCCCGGCCTCGAGGCGGCCGCCCGGGCGATCGCCGGGCGCCGGCCGCGGTTCGTCCTCGTCGCCGCACGCGGCACGTCCGACCACGCCGGCCTCTACGCGCGGTACCTCCTCGAGACGACGATCGGGATCCCGGTCGGGCTGGCGGCCGCCTCGGTGACGACGATCTACGGCGCCCGGCTGCGCTGGGACGACGTCCTCGTCCTCGCCGTGTCGCAGTCGGGGGCCGGGCCCGACGTCGCCGCCGTCGTCGCGGCCGCCCGCGAGGCGGGTGCGCCGACCCTCGCCGTCACGAACGACCCGGGGTCGCTCCTCGCGGCCGCGGCGGAGATCGTCCTCCCCCTCCGCGCCGGCGAGGAGCGCGCGGTCGCGGCGACGAAGACGTACGTCGCCTCGCTCGCCGTCGTCGCCGTCCTCGCCGCGCGCCTCGCCGAGGCCGGCCTGAACGACGCTCCCCGCCCGTCGTGGGCGCCCGCCCTCGAGGCCCTCCCGGAGGCGCTCGAGGCATCCCTCGTCGCGTCGGGCGCCTGGCTCCGCGGGCCGGGCGAGGCGTGCGTCGCGGCGTTCGCCCGCGCCCACGAGGCGCTCGTCGTCTCGCGAGGCCACAACTTCGCCACGGCGCTCGAGATCGCCCTGAAGCTGAAGGAGACGAGCCGGATCTTCGCCGACGGCTACTCGTCGGCCGACCTCCTCCACGGCCCGGTCGCCGTCGCCGGGCCGGAGGTGCCGACGCTCGCGTTCCGCCCCGACGGCGCCCCCGGCTCAGCGGTCGACGAGGCGCTCGCCGTCGCGGGCCGCAGCGGGGCCGCGCCCTGGACGATCGGCGGCCGCGAGATCGCCGGCCGCGAGCGCTCGCTCGTCGTCGCCCCGGGCCTGCCGGAGCCCCTCACCCCACTGGCCTACGTCCTCCCCGGCTTCCTCCTCGCCGAGGCGATCGCCCGCGCCCGCGGCCGCGACCCGGACGCCCCGCCGGGCCTCAGCAAGATCACCCGGACCCGCTGAGGATGCAGATCGCCGACTTCGCCCTCGAGCGCTACTTCGCCCGCTGGGAGTTCGCCGTCCGCCACCTCCTCTGCGCGTCGGACGTGGAGGGCTGGCGGATGGCCGACCTCCTCGCCCTCGCCGACGAGGACGCCCGCGCCCGCTGGGCCGGCCTCCGCCTCGGCTACACGGAGTCGACCGGCGACCCCGCGCTGCGGGCCGAGATCGCGCACCTCTACGCGACGCTCGAGCCCGCCGACGTCCTCGTCTTCTGCGGCGCGGAGGAGGCGATCTTCTGCCTCCTCACTGTCCTCGTCGGGCCCGGGGATCACGCGATCGTCACGTGGCCCGGCTACCAGAGCCTCCACGAGGTGGCCCGTGCGGCCGGAGCCGAGGTGACCCTCCACGAGCTGCGGGAGGCGGACGGCTGGGCGCTCGACGTCGACCGGCTCCTCGCCGCCGTCCGGCCGACGACCCGTGCCGTCGTCGTCAACGCGCCCCACAACCCGACCGGGATGCTTCCCGAGCCCGGGGAGTGGCGGCGCCTCGGGGAGGCGTGCGCGGCGGCCGGCATCCGGCTCGTCGCGGACGAGGTCTACCGCTTCCTCGAGCACGACGGGCGGGCGCCGCTCGCGGCCGGCGCCGACCTCGCGCCGGCCTTTGTCTCGATCGGGGTGCTCTCGAAGTCGTTCGCCCTCGCCGGCCTCCGGATCGGATGGCTCGCGTCCCGCGACCGCGACCTCCTCGCCCGCTGCGCGGCGTTCAAGGACTACACGACGATCTGCGCGGCGGCGCCGTCGGAGGTCCTGGGCCTCGTCGCGCTTCGCGCCCGCGCCACCGTCCTCGCCCGCTCGCGGGCGATCGTCACCGCGAACCTCGCCCGGTTCGACGCGTTCCTCGCGGCGCGGCCCGGCTTCGCCACCTGGGTCCGGCCGGCCGCCGGGTCCGTCGGCTTCCCGCGCCTCGCCGCGGACCTCGACGCCGACCGCCTCGCCGCGGACCTCGTCACGGCGGAGGGGGTCCTCCTCCTCCCGGGGAGCCGCTTCGGCCACCCCGGCAACCACGTCCGGGTCGGGCTCGGGCGGGAGGACCTGCCGGCGGCGCTCGAGCGGCTCGCCGCGTTCCTCGACGCCCGGGGAATCGCCTGACCCCCGGCTACGACCCGATCCCGCGTGATCGCGAGGACCGTGTCGATGGCGGCGTCCCGTCGTCCGTCCGCTCGACCCAGCCGACGATCGCGACGCGATCGTCCGGCGACCTCGTCGCCGCCGGCGAGAGCGGTCCGGCCCGGGGTCTCGGGATCACCTGCCGAGTCGCTCTGGACGCGGTCGCAGCGCGGATCCGATCATCGGGTCGCCGGAGGGGGTAGGGAGCGCGATGCGACGTCGGAGGCTGGCGGTCGTCGCGGCGGTCGTCGCCGCGACCCTGCTCGTCGCGTCCTGCTCCGCGTTCGAGGGTCCGGAGGCGACGCCGGCAACCGCGGCGCCGACTGCCGTCCTCGTGACGCCGACGCCCGAGCCGAGCCCCACGTCCACCCCCGAGCCGCCGACCCCCGAACCGACGCCAGAGCCGACGCTCTCGATCAACAAGACGATCGACTACACGAGCGTCACCTCCGTCGGCCGGCTCATCGAGCTGACCCTCAAGGTCCGGAACCCCGGGCCCCTCAAGGCCGGCAAGCTCAGCGTCCAGGTGGAGGCGACCGGCTACGCGATCGAGACTCGCACGCCGATCGTCGGCTGCCGGCCCGACTGCCGGACGGCGACCGGCGCCGAGGGGATCGTCTACGTCGAGTGGACCGCACCGGCCGTCGGGAAGACGACCTCGTACACGGTCCAGCTCCGGGCGAAGAAGTCCGGCACGTACCGCCTCGAGGTCCGCGCCTATCGCGGCCCGGCGGGGGACCCGCTCGACCGCCTCGCGACCTGGAACATCACCGTCCGGGTCCGCTGAGCGGCGCGACCGGGCGGAGGTCCGCCGCGCGCGCCCAGGTCGCCGGGTCGAACAGCTCCGGCCGATGCGTCAGGACGAGGACGGTGCGGCCGCCGGTCGCGGCCTCGAGGTCGGCCACGAACGCCCGCGCCGTCGGCTCGTCGAGGTGCTCGGTGGGCTCGTCGAGGACGAGGACGCGGACCTCCGCGAGGAGGGCCCGGGCCAGGGCCAGCCGCTGGCGCTGGCCGCCGGAGAGCCGCGCCCCGTGCTCTCCGACCGCCGTCTCGAGGCCGTCGGGGAGCGCCGCGACCCACGCGGCGAGCTGCGCGCCGGCGAGGGCGCCGAGGAGCTCCGCGTCGGGCGCCCCGGGGCGGGCGAGGCGGAGGTTGTCGGCAATCGTCGCGTCGAAGACGTGGGGGTCCTGCTCGCAGAGCCCGACGGCGCGCCGGACGTCGGCGCCGGCGAGGGCGCGCAGGTCGACCGGTCCGGCGGGCCCGACGAGGGCGAGCGAGCCCCCGACCGGCTCGAGGAACCGCAGGCAGGCGGCGGCGAGCGTGCTCTTCCCGGCCCCGCTCGGGCCCGTCACGACGGCCCGGCCGCCCGGCGGGACCTCGAGGTCGAGCCCCCCGAGCGCGTCCGACCCGGCGCCGGGGTAGCGGAGCCGGAGGCCCGCCGCGCGGAGGCCGAGCAGGCCCTCGGGGACCGCGGCGGGGGTCGCGGGCTCCGGCACCGGGTCCGGGCGGTCGAGGACGTCGGTCACGCGCGCCGCCGCGGCCGCGAGCCCGGGGAGCCGGCGGGCGGCCGGCACGAGGGGCGCGATCACCTCGTGGACGGCGATCGGCGTGAGGGCGACGACGGCGAGCGCGACGCCGGCGAGCGACCCGGCGCGGACCGCGGCCACGCCGACGACGAGGGCCGCCCAGGTGGACGCGGCCGCGGCGAGCCCGGCGATGAGGCTCCCCACGCCGGCGCCGAGGGCCGCGCGCCGCTCGGCGGCCCCGAGGCGCCCGTCGAGATCCCCGAGCCGGGCGAGCGCCCGCGGCGTTGCGCCGGCCGCGAGGAGCTCCGGAGCCCCGCGGAGGAGGTCGAGCGCCGCGTCGGCGAGCGTCCCGCGCACCGGGGCCAGCGACGCCTCGGCGCGGCGGGCGACGGCGGCGGCGCCGAGCGGCGCCCCGATCGCCGCGGCGAGGATCGCGAGCCCGAGGACGAGGCCGGCCACCGGCGCGAGAGCCGCGACGAGGGCGACCCCCGCCGCGGCCACGATCGCCGCCGCCGCATACGGGAGGAGGACCCGCAGCCAGACGTCGGCGAGGCCATCGACGTCGTCCACGAGGCGCACGACGAGGTCGCCCGAGCGGAGCTCGACGAGGCCGGCGGGCGCGAGCCGGGCGAGGCGCGCGTAGACGGAGGCCCGGAGCGCGCCGAGGACGCGGAACGCGGCGTCGTGGGCCGCGAGCCGCTCGGCGTAGCGGAGGACGCCGCGGGCGATGCCGAACGCCCGGACCGCCGTGACCGCCGTGAGGAGCTGGAGGACCGGGGGCTGCTCCGCGGCGCGCGACACGAGCCACGCCGAGGTCGCGGCGAGGCCGACGGCCGCCCCTGCGGCGCCGACGCCGGCGAGGACGGCGAGGGCCAGGCGCGCCGCCATCGAACGCCCGGCCGCGGCGACCCGGACGAGCGGCGTCATCGGGGGGCCTCCCCGGCAGGCCGGGATCCGACGGCCTCCGTCACGCCGCGCCCTCCGCGACGGAGGCCCATCGCACCTCGACCGTCCGGTCCGCGGCGGCGGCCGCCGCCGGCCGGTGGGCGACGAGGACGACCGCCGCCCCGCCGTCCGCCGCCGCCCGGATCGCCCCGAGGACCGCCGCCTCCGCGGCGGCGTCGAGGCCGGCCGTCGGCTCGTCGAGAAGGAGGAGCGGCGATCCGCGGAGGAGCGCCCGGGCGACCCCCACGCGGCGCCGCTCGCCGCTCGAGAGGCCCACCCCGCCCTCGCCGACGACGAGGTCCGGGTCGAGGCCGCCGAGGCCCACCGCCCTGAGCGCCGCGTGGACCTCGGGTCCCGTCGCCCCCGGGGCGGCGAGCCGGACGTTCTCGGCGATCGTGCCCGGGACGAGGAACGGGGCCTGCGGGACCCACGCGACCCGGGCCCGCCAGGCGTCGCCGTCGAGGTCGGCCACGTCCGCGCGCGTCCCGCCGCGCCCCTCGACGACGAGCCGGCCCGCGTCGACGGGCACGAGGCCGAGGATCGTCGCGAGGAGCGTGCTCTTGCCGGCGCCGCTCGCCCCCGTCACCGCGACGACCTCGCCGGCCGCGACGGCGAGGGTCGCCCCGGCCGGCGCCGCGACCCCGCGCCCCGGTTGCGCGACGCTGACCCCTTCGACGAGGAGCCGCCCGCCGCGGAGGTCCGGGACGTCGGCCCGGCTCCCCGACGGGATCGGCGGAGCGTCGAGGATGGCGAACGCGCGCGCCGCCGCCTCGAGCCCCTCCTCGCTGGCATGGAACTCGGCGCCGAGCCGGCGGAGCGGCAGGTACGCCTCCGGGGCGAGGACGAGGACGAAGAGCGCGACGTCGAAGGCCATCCCCCCGACGGCGAGCCGGAGCCCGATCCCGACGGCGACGAGGGCCACGGAGATCGTGGCCAGCAGCTCGAGCACGAGGGCCGAGAGGAAGGCGACGCGGAGCGTCGCCATCGTCTCCACCCGGTACGCGTCGGTGACGCGGCGGAGGGTCTCCGCCTGGGCCTCCGCGCGGCCGTAGGCACGGAGCGTCGGGAGCCCGGACACGACGTCGAGGAAGCGATGCGCGAGCCGCGCCAGCGCCGTCCACCGGCGGCGCCGCCGGACGGCCGACATCCGGCCGACGAGCGACATGAAGACCGGGATGAGCGGCACCGTGACGAGGACGGTGAGCGCCGCGACGAGGTCGACGGCCGCGAGGCAGGCGACGACGACCGCCGGCACGATCGCGGCGAGCGCGAGCTGCGGGAGGTACCGCGCGAAGTACCCGTCGAGGGCGTCGAGGCCGCGCGTGGCGAGGAGGACGACCTCGCCGCTTCGTGCCTCGGACGCCCACCGCGGGCCGAGGATCGCCGCGCGGCCGAGGAGGCGCCGCCGGAGGTCGGACTTCACGGCCCCGCTGATCCGCTGCGCGATGACCTCGGCGCCCCACGCGAGGGCCGCGCGGCCGACGAGGACCGCCCCCAGCGCGGCGACCGGGAGCGCCAGGTCGGCGGTGCCTTCGCCGCCGACGAAGGCACCCGAGATCGCCCGGGCGAGGAGCCACGCCTGGGCGACGGCGAGGGCGGCGCCGAGGACGCCGAGGCCGATCGCGGCCGAGACGGCGGCAGTCGCGAGCCGCCCGGCGGCGAGGAGGCGACGCTCAGGCGGGGTCATGCACGGCCGGGGGACGCGGCCACGCGGTCAGCGCTCCGGGGTGGCCGGCGGCACGCTGATCCGCTTGCGGAAGACCCAGTAGGTCCAGCCCTGGTAGAGGAGGACGAGCGGAGTGAAGAGCACCGCCACGACCGTCATGATCGTGAGGGTGTACTCCGTCGACGACGCGTTCGTCGTCGTGAGGCTGTAGGCCGCGTCCGTCGAGGACGGCATGACGTCGGGGAAGAGGGCCACGAAGAGGCTCACGACCGCGAGCGCGATCGCGGCCGCCGACCCGAGGAACGCCCAGCCCTCGCGGCGGACGCGGTTCGCCGCGATCCCCCCGACGAACGCCGCGGCGGCGAGGGCCGCGATGATCGCCGAGGCGGCGTCGCCCCTGATGAGCTGGGTCCAGGCGAGGAACGCGACCGCCACGACCGCCGTCGGGAGGCCGATGAGCCAGGCCGCGCGGTTCGCCCGCTCCCGGATCACCCCCTCCGACTTGAGGGCAAGGAAGACCGCCCCGTGGGTGGTGAAGAGGAGGAGCGTCGTCAGCCCGCCGAGGATCCCGTAGGGGTTGAGGAGCGTGAAGAACGTCCCCGTGAACTGCTTGTTCGCGTCGATCGGGACGCCCTGGACGATGTTCCCGAAGGCGACCCCCCAGAGGAGCGCCGCGGTGAACGATCCGCCGGTGATCGCCCAATCCCAGCGCGACCGCCAGGCGGGATCCGGCCGCTTGTTCCGGTACTCGATCGCGATCCCCCGGAAGATGAGGGCCACGAGGATCGCGAACAGGGCGAGGTAGAACCCCGAGAAGAGCGTCGCGTACCACTCCGGGAACGCGGCGAACGTCGCGCCGCCGGCGACGAGGAGCCAGACCTCGTTGCCGTCCCACACCGGGCCGATCGTCCGGAGGATCGCACGCCGCTCGGGCTCGTCGCGGCCGAGGATCCGGAGGAGGATGCCGACCCCGAAGTCGAAGCCCTCGAGGACGAAGTAGCCGATCCAGAGGACGGCGATGAGGATGAACCAGACCGTCGTGAGCTCCATCGCCCCGCCCCCTAGTACCCGAGGGCGAGCGCCGGCTCGCCTTCGTCATGGCTGCCCGCCGGCGGCTCGGGTGGCGCCAGCCCGGCCCGGACGCGCCGGGCGATGAGCCCGATTTCGATGAGCCCGAGCACCCCGTAGAGCAGGGTGAACCCGACGAGCGTGAAGAGGACGACGAGCGCCGAGCTCCCCGGGGTCACGCCGAGAGGCGTCGTCATGAGGCCGAAGACGATCCACGGCTGACGCCCGATCTCCGTGAAGAGCCAGCCGAGCGAGTTCGCGACGAGCGGCAGGAACGGGAGGAGGATCGCCGTCGTCACCGCCAGGCGGCCCGGCAGGCGGCCCTTCCGCAGCGCCCACAGGAACCACAGCGCGGCGATGCCGGCGAGGGCCCCGAGGCCGATCATGAGGCGGAACGTCCAGTACGTGATCGGCGTGTTCGGCGTGTAGTCGCCCGGCCCGTACTCCTGCACGTAGCGGGCCTGGATGTTGTTGATCCCCTCGACCTTCCCGTCGAACGAGCCCGTCGCGAGGAACGAGAGGAGGCCCGGGACCCGGATCGAGAAGAGCTCCTTCGAGCCGTTGAGCGAGCCGATCGTGAAGAGCGAGAAGGAGGCCGGCTGCGACGTCTCGAAGAGGGCCTCCGCGGCCGCCATCTTCATCGGTTGCTGCTGCGTCATGAGGCGCGCCTGGGCGTCGCCCGAGACCGCGACCGCGACGCCCGAGACGAGGACGATGACCGCGCCCACCCGGGCCGCCGTCCGGAACGTCGGCCCGTCCTCGTCGCCGCGGCGGAGGAGGCGCCACAGGGCGACGCCGGTCACGAAGGCCCCGGCCGTCATGAAGGCCGCCGCGATCGTGTGGGGGAACGTCACCATGTTCGTCGAGTTCAGGAGGACGGCCATGATGTCCTTCAGCTCGGCCCGCCCGGCCGCGGCGTTCACCTCGTAGCCGACCGGGTGCTGCATCCACGAGTTGGCGGCGAGGATGAAGTAGGCCGACAGGAGCGTGCCGGTCGCCGTGATCCAGATCGTCGCGAGGTGGAGCCCCTTCGAGAGGCGCCCCCAGCCGAAGATCCAGAGGCCGAGGAACGTCGACTCGAGGAAGAACGCCAGGAGGCCCTCCATCGCCAGGGGGGCGCCGAAGATGTCGCCGACGTACCGGCTGTACGCGCTCCAGTTCATCCCGAACTGGAACTCCTGGACGATCCCCGTCACGACGCCCAGGGCGAAGTTGATGAGGAACAGGTCGCCGAAGAAGCGGGTGAGCCGGAGGTACTTCTCGTCGCCGGTCCGGAACCACGCCGTCTGGAAGCCCGCGACGATGAACGACAGCCCGATCGTGATCGGGACGAGGAGGAAGTGGTAGACGGTCGTGATGCCGAACTGCCACCGCGCCAGCAACAGGGGATCCACGGGCGTTCCTCCTCCGCGACCGTGCGGGCCTCTCTCCAGGATCTCCCGCGAGGAGCGGGCCCCGCACGCCGGATGCCACGATACCGCGACCGCACCGCATGGTGCCGCACGCCGCGGGGGGCGCCACCGGCCGAACGTCCCGAAGCCGCGTGCCGGGCGGCGATCGCCGACCAGACCCGGGCCCCGGGTCGGGCGCGGGCACGCTCACCCCGGGGTCGGGCGGGGCGATCCCGCCCCGGTGGACGCGCGCGCCGCCGGCGTCAGCTCAGTCGCCGACGCCGACCGCCTCGACGTTCGTCTGCCGGAGCGCGGCATGCGCCCGCGCGGCGTCATCCACGCAGAAGACCATCTCCACCACCCCGCCCCGGCGCCCGATCACGAGGGTGCCGCAGATGTTCACGCCGGCGGCCGCAAGCCGTTCGGCGGCGTCGGCGAGGCCGCCCGGCTCGTCGCGCACCTCGACGAGGACGGGATCACCCTCGACGAACGCGTGCCCGAGCCCGTGGAGGACCTCCCGGGTCGCGGCATCGTCCGACGTCGTGATGAAGGCGCACCCGACGTCGCCCGCCCCGGCCCCGGCGATGCGCCGGATGTCGATGCCGCGCGCGGCGAGGGCGCGGGCGAGGTGGGCGAGCTCACCGGGCCGATTGTCGAGCTGGACGACGAACTGCCGTGCCATCGCGACCTGCCTCCTCCGGCCCGGGACGCGGACCGGCCGACCTCGACCGGCGCCCGCTCTGCTCGCGGGTGCGGGACGCGGCGGGCCCTCGAGGAGACGCCCGCGGCGTCATCGTGCGCCCCCGGCGTCGTCGCGGGGAGTGCCGGGGGAAGCCACGAGGCCGGGCCGAACGGACGCCTTCGCGGCGCCGGGTCGGGGCGGCGCCACCGTCCCGGGCCGCACGCTGTCGCGGTTCGGGCCTGGCGGCGCCGCCCTCGCGTCCCTGCCCGATCGTCTGCCCGATCGCCCCTTGGGCGGGCGCCACCGGCCGTCGCATCCTGCGCCCGGAGCCCGCCGCCTCGGGCGCCGGCGCCGCGACCGCGCCCCGCCGTGGAGTCTCATGGCAGACCTGCAGCACGCCCCCGGGCCCCCCGAGCCGGCCCTCCGCCCGCCGGGCGCGTCCGCGCCCGAGCTGGACCTCGCCCCCGCCGCGCCCCGCCCCGACGAGGTCGCCCGGCTGGCGACCGGCGCCGCCGCCGGCGGCGGGTCGGCGAGCGGCCCGGGCCGCGGCGCGGACGGCGCGGGGAACCCCCACGGCCTCCCCCGGGGCGCGGTCGGGACCGCCGCCCTCCTCGGGATCCAGCGCGCCGCCGGCAACCGGGCGGCGACGGCGCTCGTCCTCGCCCGGCGCCCGGCGCCCGCCGCCCCGCGGCTCCCCGTTCAGCGGGACGGGCCGCAGCAGATCACCCCGAGCTTCGTCGTCCCGATCGAGCCGACCGCGACGAAGATCGACCTCGGCGGCAAGGCGTCGTACGTCCGGGGCTCGATCGCCCTCAAGGGCGAGGTGAAGGGCGAGCTCGTCCGCAAGGGCCAGGAGAGCGCCGGGATGGGCGCCGGCGGCACCTCGAACGTCGGCGGCCAGACGGAGATCACGATCGCCGAGCAGAAGGGATTCGCCGTCTTCGACGGCCTCGACGTCGAGAAGGTGAAGGAGACGCTCTCCTTCGAGCTCTCGAAGAAGAAGCTCGACGTCTCGCTCGGCGGCGAGGCGACGATCAAGACCCGCTACCCTTGGCTCAAGGGGCTCGTCGGCCTGAAGCTCGTCCTCGCCGGGATCGAGTGGGAGGAGATGGCGAAGGACCCGGGATCCGCCGTGGCCCTGGGGGTGGAGATCTCCGGCGGGGTGAGCGGCGAGGGCCGGGTCAACGTCACGAGCGAGTACGACGTGCTCCTCACGGTCAAGGTCGTGGCCACGGGCGAGGCGCACCCGAACTGGCCGCGGATCGCCGGCGAGGTCGGCAAGCGCGTGGCGACGGAGGGCGGCAAGGCGGCGGTCGAGGCGACGACGACCGCCGCCGGGACCTCCGTCGTGGCCATCGACATGGCGGCCGTCGCCTCCGCCGCGGCGGTGATCCTCATCCCGCTCGCGGCGGCGATCGCGATGGGCTACGGCGCCTGGCAGGGGATGAAGAACGCGAAGGCCGCCCGCGACGCCGCCGGGTACGGGGTCGTCGCCCGGAAGAAGGCCGAGGAGTGCGCCCGGGGGTTCGCCCGGACGCTCACCGGGAGCGCGCCCGGCAGCGACGAGGGCTCCGCGGAGGCCGAGGCCCAGATCCAGGCGGCGATGGCCTCGACCCATGCCTCGCGCGAGATGGTCGTCGCGGCCGCCACCCAGGAGCAGGGCGGCTACCAGGCGATCCACGACAAGAACCTGAAGCGGATCAAGGACCGGATCTACGCCGACCTCGTCGCGAAGTGGGAGGAACAGTCGAAGCCGGACTGGGGCTGGCTGGAGGAGCTGGGGCCGGACTGGGGGATGCGCGGCGTCTTCCGCTCGACGTTCCGGATCGTCCTCTACGGCGAGGGGTAGGCTCTCGGCGCCGCGGGATCGACCTCGACGGCGGCCCCCTCGAACGCGGCGATCGCCCGCCGGTAGTCGTCCGGGACCGGCACTGGCCGGCGCGTCGAGCGCTCGATGAGGACGAGCGTCATCCGGGCCGTGCACATGAGCCGGTCGTCGTCCACCCGGTAGGCCGCGCCCTCCGTCGTCACGCTCGTGCGGCCGATCCGGACCGTCCGGACGAACACCTCGAGGAGGT
>JAJZRQ010000020.1 GCA_021802585.1 Chloroflexota bacterium | reverse complement strand
GGGTCGAGGCCTACTACGGGTTCGTCATCCGGCGCCTCGCGGCCCAGGGCGCGCTGCCGCCCCACTTCGGCGCCGAGGTCCCGCCCGACCCGCGCACGGGCGGCGTGTAGCTCTGGCCCTCGACGGCCGCGGCCCGGTGGCCCGCGTTCCGCCAGCGGCCTCGCCGGGATCAGGTCCCGGCGGCGGCCTCGCCCTCCGCCGCGGCCTCGCCCTCCGCCGCCGCCCGCTCGACGTCCGCGAGCCGCCACAGCCACGCCGCGTACGCCACGAGCCCGGCCGCGAGGACGACCGCGACGAACAGGATCACCGGCCACGGGCTGGCGAACGACACGGTGAACGGCGGATCGGTGTTCACCGGGAACTGGAACGGGTAGAGCCACGTTGGGAGGAGGCCCTGGTACCAGTTGTGGAGCCCGGTCGGGAGCGGCAGGCCGGAGAAGTTCGGGTAGAAGAGGACGAACGCGAAGACGGCGGCGAGGACGATCCCGACGACGAATCGGCGCGGCGAGACGGCCGTCCAGACGAGCCACGCGAGCGGCCCGAGGACGACGAGGAGCCCCGCGGCGAGGAGCTCGCCGGGAACGTTCGGGACGACGACGAGCGGGTCCGCCGGGAGGGCGACCCAGGCCCCGGCGAGGGCGAGGAGGCCGCCCGCGGCGATCGCCGCGATCCGCAGGAGGCGCGGCCCGGCCTCCGCGCGGCCGGCCGCCGTCCGCGTCGCGCGATCGAGCGCGACGAGCTGCCAGGCGAGGAGGCCGCCGCCGAGGAGGAGGACGGCGAGGAGGCCGGCCACCTGGGTCGAGAGCGAGACCGACAGGGACGCCGCGCCGGAGCAGGCCTGGGAGCCCGGGTTCGCCTTCTCGACGTCGACGAAGGCGCAGAGCGGCCCCCGGAGCAGCCACAGCGCGACGGGGGCGAGGAGGGCGCCGGCGGCGGCCCCGCGCGCGAGTCGCCACGTCCGCCGCGACGGGCCGTGCCAGACCTCCGCGACGAAGTAGGCGAGGACGAGGACGACGAACGGCAGGCCCGCGTAGTAGTGGTACTCGAACGTCGCCCGGTCGATCCGGGCCCAGGGAAGCCAGAGCGCCAGGAAGAGGATCACCGTGAAGCCGAGGGCGAGGCTCCGGCGCCGGAAGGCCTGCCAGGCGGCGAACGCGAAGGCCGGGATCGAGAGCCACCAGACCACGAGGTTGCCGCCGCTGTAGATCGCGCCGGTCGTCGGCCCGGCGAAGCTCTCCTGGTAGAGCCAGACCGGCTTGAGGTCCGCCGGCCAGGCCCACCACGGGGACGACGCGGCATGCGTCGCCCGCAGGTTGTTGTGGTAGTCGTACATCTGGCGGGTGAGGTCGGCGAGGGTCTGGCCGGTGTTGCCCGGGGGCCAGCCGGGGACGATCTGGTTGCCGAGCGCGGCCCACGGCAGGTACGAGACGACGTAGACGACGAGCGGGATGGCGACGAGGGACAGCGCCGCCCAGGCGATCGGGAATCCGCCGAGCCACCCGGGCCGGAGCCAGCCGTCCGGCGCCGGCGCCGCGGGCTCGAGGCGCGCTGCCGGGTCGTCGGGCGCGGGAAGCGGCGCGAGGGGTCCCATCCCCACGTGCCCGGCGAGCCAGAACGCGCCCGCCGCGGCCCCGCCGGCCGCCATGAGGGCGACGGCGAGCCCGATCGCCGGCGCGCCGAGTCCGAGCGGGATCGCCGCGAGGCCGACGAGGATGCCCGCGGCCGCCGGCCCGGCGACGGCGATCCGGACCTCCTCGACGGACCACGCCACGGGGTGGAGCGCCGCGATCGCCGCCGCGAGGAGCGCGAGGGCGATCGTGAGGAGGAGGAAGGCGACGTTGCCGTCGCCGGTCGAATCGGGGCCCGTCGCGATCGCCATGTAGCCGAGGGTCGCGGCGATGCCGGCGAGGCCGACGACGATGAGCGCCCGGCCGAGCGCCGATCGGAGGAGGACGAGGAGCCCGATCCCCCCGATCGCGTAGAGCGCCACCCACTTCGAGGCGAGCGCGAGGCCCAGGAGGAGGCCGACGATCGGGAGGCCGACCCAGAACGCACCGCGCCACCGCCACGCCCCGGTCCAGATCGCGGCGAAGAGCGTCGCCGCGGCGAGGATGAAGAACGCGACGTACGCGTCGTTCATCGCGATCCGCGACTGGACGAAGAGCATCCCGTCGGCGAGGGCGAAGATCCCGGCGAGGACGGCGATCGAGCGGCGCCGGAAGAGGATCCGGGCGAGGAGGAAGAGAAGGCCCGCCATGAGGGCCCCGCCGACGACCCCGGGGAGCCGCCAGGCGAACGCGTCCTGTCCGATCTCGAGGGCGGCGCTCGCCCCGTCCGCCCCGAAGACGAGCAGCTGCTGGCGGTCGGTGGCCGGGTGCGCGGTGTCGGTGTCCGAGGCCCAGGCCACGGGCGTGAAGGCGAGCGGCGCGTCGGCGTAGACCGAGTTGCCCCGCGGCTCGACGGCATAGACCGTGCTCGCCCCGCCGTCGGGCGCGCGACCGAGGACGTGGAGGAGCTGGGTCGCGTCGTCGTACGCGACGCGCTCCACCGGCCCCGGCATCCAGACCGCCTGGTCGAGCGAAGCGGCCGTGCCGGCGGCGGGGATCTTGATGACCGCGAGCGAGCTGCCCGTCGCCGCGTACAGCTCCGGCTGGTCGAGGCCCTCGACGTCCACGAGGCTCGTCGCGGGGGCGTCCAGGGTCACGAGCCCCGTCTGGAGCCCCGTCGCCGGCTCGAGGAACACGACCCCGGCCGCGGCCGCGACGGCGACCCGGGGGACTTCCTGGACGCGGAGGCCCGGGAGGCGGCCGTCGGCGATCGCCTGGTCGAGCGCGTCCCGCGCGGCGCCGAGGTCCGCTGTGACGACGACCTCCGGCACCGCGAGCCCGAGGCGGGCCCGGTACGCGGCCTCGTTGCCGCCGAGGAGGCGGGCCAGCTCGGCGGTGGCGGCGGGCACGTCCGTGACCTCGGCCGGCGCTGCCACGAGGGCCGGGACCGTGCCCGCGGTCGCGACGTCGGCGCGGCCGGGAACCGTCGTCCGGGAGAGTTGCGTCCCGGTCGCCGCGTCGATCGTCACGAGGGCGTCGCCGCCGAGTCCCGCGAGGATGACGGAGCCGTCGCCCGGCGCCCAGAGGCGCTCCACCGGGCTCGCCGCCCCGCCCGGGTCGGCGAGGGGCGTCGGGGCGAGGGCCTCGAGGGCGGGGCCCGTCGCGGCGCGGAGGGCGTCCGCGGGGACGGCGGTGTCGAGGACGAGGACCTGCCCGCCGGCCGTGCCGACGTACGCGGCGTGCGCGGCCTCGTCGACCGCGACGGCCTCCGCGCCCGGGAGCGCGAACCGCGCGAGGCGCTCCCGCGTCCGGAGGTCGTAGACCTCGAGGGCGTCGCCCGTCGCGACGTAGAGCCGCTCTCCCCCGCGCGTCATGCCGTCCGCGCCCGCCCCGCCGGGATCGTCCCAGCGGGGCTCGATCGCGGCGTCGCGGACGGCCGTCCCGAGCGCGCTCGTGGCGACGACGCGGGGCCCGCCGACGAGCGCGACGGAGGAGGCCATCGCGTATTTCGCGAGGTGCGGGTGGGTCCACTCGTAGATCGCGTGCGGCTCGCCGTACGTCCAGTCCTGGAGGAACTCGAGGGCCGTCCGCGCGTGGTAGACCTCGTCGAAGTGCATCCGCAGGGGCTCGCCGAGGCGGAACGTCCGCAGGAAGAGCGCGGCGACGACGAGGACGACGACAAGCCACAGGTCGAGCCGGTCGAACCGGCCGCCGCCCTCGCGGGCGAGCGCTCCGCTCCGGTCGAAGCGGGCCGCTGGCGCCCCCGGCGCGTCCGTGGGCCATCCGGGCGCGGCCGACGGCGCGACAGGGCCGCGCGCCTCCTCCCCGGCGCCGGCGGGCGCGGCTCCCGCGCGCGCGGCCTCCGGAGCGCCGCGGGAACGCGGCAGGCCGTCGCCGACCTTCCCGATGCCCGACGGCGCGCCCTCGACCGCGGCGTCCAGCGAGCGGTCCGTCTCCTCCGGGGCGGGACGCGCGAGGAAGAGCGTCGCGGCCGCGAAGCCCCCGACGTGACCCGCCGCCGCGAGCGTCACGCCGGCCGCCGAGCGGAACCACTCGCCCAGGCGCGCCCCGAGCCCGCCGAAGGCGCCGAGGAGGGGCCCGAGCCCGGGGTTGTCGTAGAACGGCAGGGTGAGGACCCCGTAGAGGTTCGCGACGTTCGCCGTCGCGAGGACCGCATAGACGGCGGCCCAGCGCGGCCGGAGGGCGACGAGGATCGCCCCGAGCGCGAAGAACGGGTAGAGGTAGCGCTCGTGGACGCGGGTCGGGAGCACGAAGAAGGCGACGGCCATGACGGCGAGGGCGACGAGGAGGCCCCGGCGGTCGTCGGGACGCCGCCACAGGAGCGCCATGAGGCCGACGATCATCACCCCGATGAGCGCGCTGCCGAGGACGACGGCCGGGATCCCGAACAGAGCGAGGAACGGGTCGGCGGCGCTCTCCGGGTTCGGGGCGTCGCGGATCCACGTCCCGGCCGAGGCGAGGCCCGCGCCGTCGAGCGACGCGAGGGCCCACGGGTTGTAGGCGTTGACGGTGACGTACGGGTAGCCGCTCGCGGTCCGGACGATCTGCTCCAGGAGCCCGACGATCGTGATCCCGAACGGGAGGCAGAGGAGCGACGCGGTGACGATCCCCGCGAGCGTCGTCGTGACGATCCGGACTGGGCCCCCGCCGAGCCGGCTCCCGTCGGCCGGCCGCTCCACCCAGTGACGGCGGATGATGACGATCGCGGCGAGAGGGATGAGGATCCCGAACTGGGGCTTGATGATCGCCGCGACGGTCGTGAGGATCGCCGCCCGCTCGGAGCGGCCCTGCCACAGCTCGCGGACGGCGACGAGGAGGACGAGCGTCCCGACGGCGTCGACCTGGGCCCAGACGGCGCTGTCGAACCAGGTGACCGGGACGAAGAGGACGGTCGCCGCGGCGACGAGCGCCCCCCGGCGCGTCGCGCCGAGCTCGGCGGCGAGGGAGAAGACGGCGAGGGCGAGACCGAGGTCCGCGGCGATCGCGGGGAGCTTGAGGAGCGCGCCGGGGGCCGCGCCGGGGCCGCCGAACGCCTGCGCGACGAGGCCGAGGGCCCAGAGGACGTAGAGGTAGCCCGGCGTGTAGTCGACGAAGATCGGGCGGTCGTAGAGGCCCCACGGCCCGTGCTGCGCCAGCTCGACCGCCCAGCCGTTGAAGCTCGCGAGGTCGACCCTGAACCCGGACCCGGGCAGGAGGACGTATGCGATGATGAGACGGAGGGCGAGCCCGAGCGCAAGGAGGGCGCCGAGCGGGACGATGGCGTCCCGCATCCGGACCCGGGCCCTGGCGCCGGACCGCGCGCTCTCGCCCGCAGCGGGGCCTGGCACGGGTCTGTCGGTACGGCCTCCTGGAACGAGCGATGAGGTGGACCGGAGTATAGCCCAGGGCCCCGCCCCCGATCGTGGTGCGGCCCTCCTCGTCGCGGCCGCCCCCCGGGCGCGCACGGCGCTCGCCGTGGGCCTCGGGTTCGTGCTGGCCAGCTTCGTCCTCTACCAGCTGACCCGGCCCGCCTACCAGGCGATCTACGACCACTTCGCCTGGCAGGCGCAGGCGTGGCTGGACGGCCAGTTCTCGATCCCGTTCCCCGTCGCCGGGTCCGCCGGCTCGCCCGGCAACGCCTACTACAACGACGTCGTGCCGGTGCTCGGCCCCGACGGTGCGGCGACCGGGCGAGGGATGATCCCGTTCCCGCCCCTCCCGGCCGTCGTCCTCCTCCCGTTCGTCGCGCTCCTCGGCCTCGCCGTCGACCAGACGTTCCTCGCGATCCTCGTCGGCGCGCTCGCGGTCGGCCTCGCCTTCCGGCTCCTCGGTCGCCTGCCCATCCGCCCTGCCGTCCATGCCCTCCTCACGGTCTTCGTCGGGGCCGGGTCCGCCCTCTGGTACGCCGCGTCGCTCGGGTCGACCTGGTACTTCGCCCACGTCGTCGCCGTGGCCCTTGCGCTCGGCGCGGTCGACCTCGCCCTCGACGCGGACGCCCGCGCGGTGCGGCGCGGGGCCCCCGAGCGGCCGCGCCTCGTCGACGGGCGCCAGGTGGCCGCCGGGGTCCTCCTCGGCCTCGCCGCCGCAAGCCGCCTGCCGGTGATCTTCGGGCTCCCGTTCCTCGTCCTCGTCGGGGGTGGCGGGGACTGGCGACGGCGCGCCCTCGGGGCAGGGATCGGGGCCGCGATCCCGATGGCGGCGCTCGCGCTCTACACGTGGGCGGCGACCGGGTCGCTCTTCAATCCCGTCTACGAGGCGCTGTATCGCCAGGAGCTCGTCGCGTACCCCGGCCTCGGCTACAACGCCGCGTGGGCGGCGGAGGACGTGCGCTACATCCCCCAGAACCTCGGGATCATGCTGGCGAGCCTGCCGACCGTCATGCCGCCCTGCGATCCCGGCGTCGCCCGCACTGCGTGGAGCGCCGCCGGCTGCTCGTGGCTCGTCCCCGAGCAGCGGGGCATGAGCCTCCTCCTCACGAGCCCCGCGTACCTCCTCGCCCTCCCGTCGCTCGGGCTCCTCCGCGATCGGCGCGTCGCCGGGGCCCTCCTCGCGACGCTCGCGATCGCCGTCGTCGACCTCGCCCACTTCAGCCAGGGCTGGGTCCAGTTCGGCTACCGCTTCAGCCTCGACTTCGCCCCGTTCCTCCTCGTCGCGGTGGCCCTCGGCGCCGAGCGCTTCCTCGGCCCGCGCGGCGCGACGCCGCGGTGGCGGCTCGCGGCGGTCGCGGGCCTCGTCGGCGCCGCGGTCGTCGTCCAGGCGTGGGGGATCGCGTGGGCCCGGACGCTCGGGTGGTGAGCGGTCCGCCCGTCCGCGACGGCGAGAGGCTCGCCGGGCGGTCGCTGCTCGCCGCCCTCCCGGCTGCGGCCGCGCCCGCCCTCGTCGGGCTCGTCGCCCTCGGGCTCGCCCGGAGCGTCCTCCTCCCCGGCCAGGGGTTCTGGGACACCGGCGAGTTCCAGGTCGTGGCGCCGGTGCTCGGCACGGCCCACCCGACCGGCTACCCGAGCTACGTGATCCTCGGGTGGCTCGCCTCGCTCGCGTTCGGGCCGACGGGCGAGCCGGCGTTCCGGGTCAACCTCCTCTCCGCCGCCCTCGTCGCGGTCGCGGCGGGCCTCCTCGTCGTCCTCGTCCGCGGCCTCACCGGGCGGACGAGCGTCGCCATCGCGGCCGGGCTCCTCTTCGCCCTCACGCCGATCCCGTGGCAGATGAGCGCCTTCGCCGACCCGCACACGTTCCACGTCGCCCTCGTCGCCGGGCTCGCGGTCGTTCTCGCGGCGTGGGAGCGCCGCCGCCGGGCCGGCGATCCGGGCGCCGACCGCTGGCTCGTCGCGGCGGCGGCGCTCTACGGGGTGATGCTCGGGAACCACAGCCTCACGATCCTCCTGGCGCCGGGGGTCGCCCTCTTCGTCCTCGCCGTCGAGCCGGGGATCGTCCGCCGGTGGCGGTTCGTCGGCCGCTGTGCCGCGGCGCTCCTCGGCACGGCCGCGCTCCTCTACCTCGAGCTCCCGATCCGCGCCGCGATGGGGGCACCGCTCGTCTACGGGCGGCCGGACACGTGGGACGGCTTCTGGTACGTCGTCCTCGCGCAGCAGTTCCGGGGCGACCTCGTCGACCCGTTCGGCGACCTCGGCCGCAAGCTCGCCGACCTCGCCGGCCTCGCGGCCGCGCAGCTCGGCGTCCTCGCCCCGCTCGTGCCCGCGGCGTTCGTCGTCGTGGCGGCCCGGCGGCCGCGCTTCGCCCTCCTCAGCGCGACGTGGCTCATCGTCACGTGCTGGTTCGCCGCCGCGTACGTGAACGCCGCCATCGACCGCTACTACCTCGGGCCGATCCTCGTGGCGGTCGCCTGGCTGGGGATCGCCGCGGGGATCGTCGCCGACGGGGTCGCCAGGGCCGCGCCCGCCGTCGCGGGGTGGCTGGGCCTCGGTGCCCCGGCCGTCGTCGGCGGCCCGGCCGCTGCCGCGCGCGCTCGCCGGGTCGGCGGGGTCCTCGCGGTCGCCCTGGCGGTCGCCCTCGTCGTCCCCGCCGCCGTGGCGGCCCCCGCCACCCGCGGGCGGATCGACCGCTCGACCGACACCGGCGCCGCGGCGTGGAGTGCCTGGGCCCTGCGCTCCACCGCCCCCGGCGCGGTGATCGTCTCGTGGTGGAGCTTCTCGACGCCCCTCTGGTACCGCACGATCGTCCTCGGCGAGCGGCCGGACGTGCGGATCGTCGACGACCGCACCCGCCTCGACGAGAGCCTCGGCTCGGTCGACGACGTCATCCGGGCGAACCTCGCGGAGCGGCCCGTGTACCTCATCCGCCTCCCGGGCGACATCGCAGCGCTCGCGGCCACGTGGGTCCTCGCGGAGGTCCCGGACCCGCTCGGGCTGCAGTCGATCTTCCGCGTCGTCGGCCCGCGTCCCGCGGCCGGCCGCCGGCGCCCCGGGCCGCGCGCGGCGTCGGCGATCGTCCCGGCGCGGATCGCTACGATGTCGCCATGATCACCGCGACGCCGCCGCGCGTTCCCGCCCTCTCGTACTTCTTTCCGGCCCACGACGAGGAGGCGAACCTCGAGGCCCTCGTCGACGAGGCTCTGGCGGCGCTCCCGGAGATCGCCGAGCGGTTCGAGATCGTGGCCGTCGACGACGGCTCGCGGGACGCCACCCCCGCGATCGCGGACCGCCTCGCGGCCGCGCATCCGGACGTCGTCCGCGCCGTCCACCACCCCACGAACCTCGGCTACGGCGCCGCCCTCCGCTCGGGCTTCCGGGCGGCCCGCTTCGACCTCGTCTGCTTCACCGACGGCGACCGCCAGTTCCGGGTCGCCGACCTCGCCCGCCTCACCTCCCGCCTCGCCGAGCCGGACGCGCCCGACGTCGTCGTCGGCTATCGGCTGCGGCGGGCCGACCCCCCGATCCGCGCCCTCTACGCCCGCCTCTACCGGCTCGCGAACCGGATCTGGTTCGGCGTCCGCGTCCGCGACATCGACTGCGCGTGCAAGCTCTTCCGGCGCGCCGCGCTCGAGGGCGTGCGGGTCGAATCGGGCGGTGCGTTCTTCTCGGCCGAACTCCTCGTGAAGCTCCGAGCCGCGGACCGCACGATGGCCGAGGTCGGCGTGCCGCACTACCCGCGGACGGCCGGGTCCCCGACCGGCGCGAAGCCGTCCGTCGTCTGGCGGGCCGTCAAGGACTTCTGGGGGCTCCGACTCCGGATGTGGGCGAACCGGGCCCGGGCGCTTCGCCGGGGCGAGCCGATCGTCGCGCCACCGGCCCCCTGAGGCCCGCGCGGCACCGGGCAGCGCCTCGGTCCGCGGGCGGGCGCGTGCTCGCTCGGGCGGCCGTCTACTCGCGGGGCGGCCCCTCGCGTCGCTCGTCGGCACCGGGCTCCACGTCGAGCGAGTTCACGAAGTCACGGAACACGGAGAGGCGCTCGTCGTCGGCCGGCTCGTGCTCCTCGCCGACGGGCCGGTCGCCCACGACCCCGGCGCGCTCGAGGACCGCCTCCGCGGCGTAGATCGGGACCCCGGCCCGGACCGCGAGCGCAAGGGCGTCCGACGGGCGCGAGTCGACCTCGTGAAGGTGCCCGTCGGCCTCGAGGAAGATCCGGGCGTGGAACGTCTCGTCGGCGAGGTCGGCGATGACGACGCGCTGGATCGTCGCGCCGAGCTCGGCGAGGACGCCGGCGAAGAGGTCGTGGGTGAGGGGCCGCTCCGGCGTGACCCCCTGGAGCTTCATCGCGATCGCGTTCGCCTCCCACTGGCCGATCCAGATCGGGAGGTACCGGTCGCGCTCGACGTCCTTGAGGATGATGACGTGCTGCGTCGAGAGCACGTGGACGCGCACGCTCTCCACGGCCATCTCGACGAGGCGCCCAGCCATGCCCCGATTATCCCACGCGAGGTCGGCGGCGCAGCCCGGCGGTCAGGGCGTGGCCGTGGGCCTCGGGCGGGCCGTGGCGCCCGGCGACGCCGCCGGGGCGCCCGAGGCGGACGGCGACGTCGACGGGGCCGGTGCCGCCGCGGCCTCGAGCGTCGCGACGCCGATCCGGTCGGCCGCGATCCAGTAGAGGAGGGGTGCCTGGCCGCCCGTGCCGTCGAGGACGTAGAACGCGCGGACGTCGGCCCAGTCGGCGCCTCCGCCGGCGATCCGGTACTGGCCGAGGTACGCCCCGCGCGCCTTGTCGAACGCGACGATCCGGTCACCGAGGGCGTCGAACGCGTACATCGTCCCCTCGCCGCGCGCCCCCGGCGAAGCGACGTACGTGTACGTGGGGAGCGGCCGGAGGAGCGTGTCCGGCGGGTCCGCGGGACGCCACTCGCTCCCGCGGCCGGAGATGAACCGCTCGACGTGGCCTCGATCCGCGAGGTAGATCTCGCCGTCGATGTACATCGAGGTCACGCCGGAGACGTCCTGCGGTGTCGTCAGGTAGCCGCTCGCGGCCCCCGGGAAGCCGCTCCCGTCGCGGGCCGGCGAGTAGCGGAGGATCTGCTGCTCGGACGGGTCGACGACGTAGAGGTTGTAGAGGCCGTCGTCCGCGTTCCGCACGAACGTCCCGACCTGGAGGATGTCGGCGCCCCACGTCGAGGCCTCGGCGATCCGGATCCGGGCGAGGGTCCCCTTCCCCGTGGCGTCGGCCGGCCGCCAGCGCCAGAGGACGTTCTTCGCGTCGAGGACGAGGACGTCGGGGCCGCCGGTGGCGAGGAGGCGCGGGGTGCCGACCTTCGTGCCCGAGGCGCTCGCCCCGGCCCGGACGACGGCGACCGCCTTGCGCGCGGCCAGGTCGACCCGGTAGACGGCCTTCGTCGTCCGGTCGAGGACGTACGGCGCGCCGTCGGGGCCGAGGACGAGGCCGCCGAGGTCGAAGGCCTGCTCCTGGCCGGCGAACGAGAACGCCGTCCGCGGCGCGACCTCGACGACCCCGAAGATGTCGTCGAGGCCCCCGACGACCTGCGCCCGGAGCGGGCCGAGGGTCGTCACGGGGACGCCGTTCTTCGCCGCCAGGGCGAGCTGCCCGTACGCGTCGGCCAGGAGCTGCTCGGCCTTCTGCGGGTCGTCGACGACGAGGTTGGAGCCGTTCTGGTAGACGAGGCGGAGGTCCTCCCGCACCGCCGCGAGGGCCTTCTCGCCGGCCGTCACCTCGTCGATCGGCGAGCCGCCCGGGCCGCCGACGATCCAGAGCCCGACGCCGAGCGCCGCGGCGACGGCCACGAAGGCGAGGACGGCGACGGCGGCCCGCCGCTGCGTCTCGCGGCGCGTCGCGGCCGGGGTGACGCGGCGATACCGCGGGCCCCGCCGGGGCAGGAGGTCCTGGATCCGGGCGAGCGCCCCGCCGAGGGCTCCCCCTGCGGCCGCTCGGGCCCGGCTCGCCCCGGCGCTCACGGCCGCCACCCCGCCCCCGACGGAATCGGCGAGCGGGATCGGGGAGCGGTCCGGGGAGCCGGCGAGCGGCTCGGGCGGGCGGGCCGGGACGGGCCGGCCGCGCCCGCTCGTGGCGGACACCTCGGCGGCCTCGAACGCGAGGGCTCCGTCGCTCCCGCCGCCGCCGGCCTCGACGAAGCGCTGGTGGAGCTGCTCCATCGCGGCCTGCGGGTGCATCGTCGTGACCGCGTCCCGAAGCGCGTCGGGCCCGACGAGGGCGGTGAGATTCCGCGAGGCGAGGACGAGCGTGTCGCCGGGGCCGATCGTGCCGCGCCAGACCTGCGGCGTGAGCTCGTCGACCGGGAGGCCGCTGCCGGCGTTCGGGTCGGGGAGCGTGAGGAGGTGGGCCTGATGGAGGAGGTACGCCTCGACGGGGCCGGCCGTCGTGACGTACAGCTCCGTGCCCCGGACGACGGCCACCCCGACACCGAGAGACCCCGCGGCCTCGTCCCGCAGCCCGAGGTGCTCCCGCTCCGCGGCGAGCCGTCGGTTCGCGGCGCGGAGCGACTTCTCGAGGCAGGCGATGAGCCCCGCCGACTCGTCGTAGTAGTACTCGCCCTCGATCGTGTCGGCGACGAGCCGGGTGGCGTCCTGGAGGCGTCGCGCGCGGCCGATGCCGGCGACGACGACGTAGAGGCTCCCCTTCGACCGGGACGTCGCCCCGATCGTCGGCTCGACGACGGCGACGGTGTCCGGGGAGTCCTCCAGGCGCTCCGCCTCGGCAACCACGCCGAGCTTCATCTGCAGTCGGACGGCCATCGGCTCACACGACGGTGGAGGGAGGGCCGGCGTGACGCCGGACGGCCCCATGCCGGGGCGCGCCGCGCGCCGCGGCCGGGCTCAGGGCGACCGGATCATACCCCGGGCAACCACCACCCGCAGTCGCGGCGCCGGGATCCCGCCCGGCTCGCGCGCGAATCCCGCGAGGAGCTCCTCCGCCCGGATCCGGAGCTCCTGCCCGACGATCGGCGCCGCCGCCCCGACGACGAGCGTCCCGTCGGCGTCGAGCCGCATCGGGCGGGAGCCGCCTGCAGCGCCCGGCACGAGCGCCGCCACGACGGCATCCCAGGCGGCCGCCGCCCGGACCCAGCGCAGCTCCTCCTCGAGCCCGAGCGCGCGCGCCGCCTCGGGCAGGAGGTCGCCGACCCGTTCCACCGGCCGCCGCCTCGGGACGCGGGGGTCATCGAACCCGCGAGCCGGGCTCACCCGCGAGCCCCCACGAGCCGGGCGCCCCGGCCGTTCCGTCCGCCGGCGTCCCCCTCGCGATCGGTTGCCGGCCCCGCCGGCCCCGTCTCCGCCTCGCCACCCGGCTCGACGCGCCACCCCGTCGCGACCGCGCGCAGCGCCGGGTCGAGGTCCTCGAGGGTCGTCGTCGTGACGAACGCCTGGGGAAGCGTCGCGATCCGCCGGACGAGATGGCCGCGACGCGCCGGGTCGAGCTCCGAGAAGACATCGTCGAGGAGGAGGAGCGGCGGGCGCCCGTCGAGCTCGGCGAGCAGGTCGAGCTCGGCGAGCTTGAGGGCGAGGATCGCCGTCCGCTGCTGGCCCCGCGAGGCGAACGACGCGAGGTCGCGCCCCTCGCGCACGAAGGCGACGTCGTCGCGGTGCGGCCCGACGAGGGTCGTGCCGTTCCACAGCTCCTTCTCGGCCGTCTCGGCGAGCCGTCGGGCGAGGGTCTCGGGGGGCCGCTCGCCCTCCCGCGGCGGCGCGTTCGTCACGTACGCGAGGCCGAGCGCTCCTTCCTCCGGGGCGACCTCCCGGTGGGCGGCGGCGAGCGGCTCGGCGAGCTCGGCGAGGAGCGCGCGGCGGGCCGCGAGGACCGCCCCGCCGGCCTCCGCGAGCCGCCCGTCCCAGTACGGGAGCTGGTCGCGCGTCGCGCGCTCCTCGCGAATCGCCCGCAGGAGATGGTTCCGCTGGGCGAGCGCCCGGCCGTACGTCACGAGGTCGGCGCCGTAGGCCGGGAAGCGCTGGGTCGCGAGCGCGTCGAGGGCGCCGCGCCGGAGCGCCGGCGGCCCGACGACGAGCAGCATGTCCTCGGGAGCGAAGACGACGACCCGGAGCTCACCCGCGAGCGCGGCCGCGCGGCGCGGGACGCCGTTGACCCGGATCCGCTTCCGCCCCCCGGCCGGCCCTTCCCGGACGAGGGTGACGTCGAGCTCGGTGGCGCCACGGGCGTCCTCCCGGCGGCCGTCCACGCGGGCGAACGGGGCTCCCCAGCGGACCATCTCGCCGTCGGCGCCCGTGCGGTGCGACGAGCCGCGGGCGAGGAGGACGATCGCCTCGAGGAGGCTCGTCTTGCCCGCGGCGTTCGCCCCCCAGACGAGCTGCGGGCCGGCGCCGAACGACGCGGTCAGCCCGTCGTAGGCGCGGAAGCCGGCGAGGTGGAGGGACGTGAGCAGGGTCCGAGCCGGGCGGTCGCGCCCGCCCTCCCAGCGCCGGTCAGGAGGCCGTCCGGACCGGCATGACGACGTGCGTGTAGTCGCGCCCGTCGGCCGGCCGGAAGACGCCCGGCGAGAGCGGCCCGTTGAGCTCGATCACGAAGCGGTCGGCGTCGACGTTCTGGAGCACGTCGCCGAGGTACTTCGCGTTGAACGCGATCGTCGTCCCGTCGCCCTCGACCGTCGCGTCGACGACGCCCTGGTGATCGCCGACGTCGGCGGCCGCCGCGACGGTCACCTGGGGCGCGCCTTCGGGGGCGACCTGCAGCTTGACGATGTTCGCCGACGCGCTCGCGATGTACGCGGCGAGGCGAACCGCCTTGAGGAGGTCTTCGCGGTCGAGCTCGACGCGCGTCGCGTGGCTCGTCGGGAGGACCTGCTGGTAGTTCGGGAACTGCCCTTCGATGAGGCGGCTCACGAGGTCCACGCCCTCGACGTGGAAGAGGACCTGGCTCTTCTGGGCCGAGAGGATGATCTCGATCGGGTCGTCGGTGTCGACGAGGACGCGGGCGAGCTCGGCGTAGGAGCGGGCGGGGACCACGACGCTCGTCTCCTCGACGGCGTCGAGGCCGGGGATCGTCGTGATCGCGATCCGGTAGTTGTCGGCCGCGGCGAGCGTGATGCGGTCGCCCTCGAGGCGGGTGAGGACGCCGGTGAGGATCGGGCGCGCCTCGTCGCTCGCGGCCGCGAAGGCGATCTCCGAGAGGGCCCGCTTCAGGACCTTCTGGCTCACCCGAGTCGTCGGGCGCTCGCCTGCCGCGGCGATTGCCGGGAACTCGTCGGCATCGATCCCCCGCAGGTGCGTCTCGTAGCGCCCACAGCGCAGGTGGAGCCGGTCGCCGCCGCTCAGCTCGAGGTCGATCCGCTCGTTCGGCAGCGAGTTGACGACGTCGGTGAGGAGCCGGGCGGGGACGGTGATCGCGCCGTCCGTCTCGATCTTGCCCGGCACCCAGTACGTGATCCCGATCTCCAGGTTCGTCGCCGTGAGCTTGAGGCCGGCGTCTTCCGTGCGGAGGAGGACGTTCGCGAGGACGGGCAGCGTGCTCCGGCTCGAGACCGCGTGGCTGACGACGGAGAGGCCGCGGGCGAGGTTCTCCTGGATGACCGACAGGTTCACGGGCGTGTCACTCCGGGTGCACGGACGGAAAGGGGCCGGCGGGCTCGAGGGGCCGGACCAGCGGCGGGCTCGTTGGGTGTCATCTTCGCATGGAATGTCATCACCGTCGTCATCATCCCGTGGACGGCGTGGACGGTCGTGCGGCGCCGTGCGGCGGTGGGACGTGGACGACAGGCCGCCGGACGTGGACGACACGGGATCGGGGGTGGGATCCCGGCGCGACGACGGTGGACGGGGGGACAGCCCCGTCGGGGAGGTCCCCGCGACGCGGCGGGCGCGGCCCCGGCTCGTGGACCGGGAGGAGCCCGCGCCGGCCGGATTGTCCACACCGGGCATCGGCTTTCCACCGTTTCGGCAGCCTTGTCCACACGGAGCAGCCGGCGGGGCGGGCGCAGCCCCGGGTTCAGTCGGCGTAGATCAGCTCGCGGACGGCCGCGATGTCCCGGCGGAGCTCGTCGTTCACCGAGGATTCGCGGGTGATCTTGTCGCACGCATGGAGCACGGTCGAATGGTCCCGCCCGCCGAGCTCGGCGCCGATCCGGAGGAGGGAGACGTCGGTCTCCTCGCGCATGAGGAACATCGCGATCTGGCGCGGCATGACGATCGCCTTGTCGCGCTTCTGGCCGCGGAGCGCCTCCATGGCGACGCCGTAGTACTCGGCGACGGCCCGGGCGATCTTCTCCGGCGTGACCTGCCGCTTCTTGGGGTTGTAGAGGACGTTCGAGAGGACCGCCTGGGCGAGCTCGATCGTGATCGGCATCGCCCCCATGCTCGCGTACGCGACGACGCGGTTGAGGGCCCCCTCGAGCTCCCGGATGTTGCTCACGACCTTGCGGGCGATGAACTCGACGACGTCGGAGCCGATCGGCACCGCCGACTCCTCCGCCTTCGCCCGCAGGATCGCGATCCTGGTCTCCAGGTCGGGGGCCGTGAGGTCGGCGATGAGGCCCCACTCGAACCGGCTGCGGAGGCGTTCCTCGAGCGTCGTGATCTGCTTCGGCGGCCGGTCCGACGAGAGGACGATCTGCTTGCCGTCCTCGTGGATCGCGTTGAACGTGTGGAAGAACTCCTCCTGCGTCCGCTCCTTGTCGGCGATGAACTGGATGTCGTCGATGAGGAGGAGGTCGATCCGCCGGTAGCGGGCCCGGAAGTCGTCGATCCGGCCCTGCTGGATGCTCGTGATGAACTCGTTCGTGAACTTCTCGCTCGTCGCGTAGACGACCTTCTTCCGTGGGAAGCGGGCGATGACGGCGTTCCCGATCGCGTGCATGAGGTGGGTCTTGCCGAGCCCCACTCCGCCATAGAGGAAGAGCGGGTTGTAGGCGTGCCCGGGACGCTCCGCGACCGAGAGCGCGGCGGCGTGGGCGAGCCGGTTCGCCGAGCCGACGATGAAGCTCGCGAACGTGTAGCGGGGGTTCAGGCTGGCGGCCGTCCCCTCCCCGCCGACGCGGCCCGGCTCGACGCGCACCGGCGGCGCCGGGGCGTCGGCGCGCGCGTCCGCGGCCCGCCCGGCGTCCTCGCGCACGACGAACTCCACCTGCACGCTGTAGCCGACGATCCGGGCCAGTGTCTGGGAGATGAGGGGCCGGTACCGCGCCTCGAGCCAGTCCTTCGCGAAGCCGTTCGGCACCGCGATCTGGAAGCGCGTGTCGTCGACGTCCACGAGCGAGGTATGGCGGAGCCAGGTCTCGAAGTTGGCCGGAGAGAGCGCGACCTGGAGCTCGCCGAGCGCCGCGCGCCAGATGTGCTTCGCGTCCATGAGGACCCTGTTGCCCGGCGACGGAGCGCCGGCTGGAGGTGACGACGACGAGGTGCGGCGGGGACCGGGAGCGGACGCGAGCGGACGGCCCCAGCGCGCTGGACCCGCCTCCGTGGGCCGCCCCCGGGGCTCCCCCCGAGGTCGCCCGCGGGCGTCCCGGCGCCGTGGGCCGACGCATGGTAGCACCGCGCCGGAGGCCATCGCAAGGCGATTCGGCCTCGATTCGGCCATACTCCCTGGGGGTATCGCGGCGCCCGCCGACGCCGGCCGCCCGGCTGCGCGCGTGGCCCCCGGACGCTCGTGCCGGGGGCTTCCTTTGACACCCCGATCGGGCCGTTCCATAATCGGGTCGCGTTGACGCGCCCGGCGCAGTGCGCCCGGCGCGTTTGCGTGCCTCCCCGGCTCGCGCGGCGATCCGGCCCGGGGGCCGACCGTGGAAGAGGAAGACACGACGCCCGATGAAGCAGACCTATCAGCCGAAGAAGCGCCATCGCGCGAAGGAGCACGGCTTCCGCGCCCGGATGAAGACCCCGGGGGGCCGGCGCGTCCTTGCCGCTCGTCGCGCTCGGGGCCGCAAGCGGCTGACGGCCTGACGCCGGCACCGGGTCGTCCCCGCGGGCGGCTCGCGATGCTCACCCGGCCCGCGGACTTCGCGGCGATCCAGGCCCGCGGGACCTCCCGGTCCCACCCGCTCATGACCGCCCGGATCCTGAGGACCGGCGACGACGGCGTTCGCTTCGGGCTCGCCACCGGCCGAGCGGTCGGGGGCGCAGTCGTCCGGAACCGGGTCCGCCGCCGGCTCCGGGAGGCACTCAGGGTGATGGCGCCCTCGTTCCAGCCGGGCTGGGACGTTCTGATCATCGCCCGGCCGGCGCTCGTGGACGCGGACCACGCGGCGCTCGTCGAGGCGCTGGAGCGGCTCCTCCGGCGGGGAGGGGTGCTCGGAGGACCAGCGGACGCGTGAAGCGGATCGGGATCGGCCTCATCCATCTCTATCGGCTCGCGTTCGCCTGGCTGCCGCCGAGCTGCCGCTACTACCCCACCTGCTCGCACTACACGGAGCAGGCGATCGACAAGTACGGCCTCCTGCGGGGGAGCTGGATGGGGGCGAGGCGGATCGCCCGCTGCCATCCGGGGCACCCCGGCGGGTACGACCCCGTCCGATGAGCGCACGAGCCCTGGCCCTCCCCCGCGTCCGGCGCGACCGCCTCGCGCTCCTCGTCCTCCTCGCGCTCCTCGTCCTCCTCGTCGCGGCCTGCGCGGGGGCGCCCGCCGTCGTCCCCGGGGGCACGCCGGGCGCCTCTGCGGCGGCGACGGCCTCCCCGCACCCGCCGCTCAGGCCCGCGGTCCCGGCCGCCGACCCCGCGAGCCTCCTCGCCTGGCTCCTCAACCCGATCTTCCAGGCGCTCTTCATCCTCCTCGTCTGGTTCGAGCAGATCACCGGCGACATCGGGATCGCGATCGTCGTCATGACCCTCATCGTCCGCGCGGCCCTCATCCCCCTGTTCCGGCGCCAGATCGTCTCGACGAAGCGGATGCAGCTCATCCAGCCCGAGCTGAAGGAGCTCCAGAAGCGGTACAAGGGGGACCGCGCCCGCTTCAGCCAGGCGCAGATGGAGCTCTACAAGGAGCGTGGCGTCAACCCGGCGTCGGGCTGCCTGCCGGTCCTCCTCCAGCTCCCCCTCCTCCTCATCATCTACTCGGTCATCAGCCAGGGGCTCACGAACCCGGATCCCACGGCGATGTTCCACGTGTTCGGGGTCAAGGTCCTCGACGCCCAGTGCGTCAACGGCCTCGGCACCGCGGCGTACGACCCCTTCCGGCCGTGCATCGACACGACGGTCGGCTGGCTCGGCAACATGGATGTCTCGAGGCCGCAGGTCCTCTTCAGCCTGCCGCTCATCGGCGGCTTCAGCATCCTCGCCTTCATCGCGGCGGTCCTCCAGCTCGTCCAGAGCCGGATGACGATGCCGCCGTCCGACCCGGCCTACCAGGACCAGAACAGCAAGATGCAGCGGCAGCTCGTCCTGTTCCTCCCCCTGATCTCGATCCTGTACGGGGGCTTCCTGCCGGCCGGGCTCTTCATCTACTGGATCGTCACCACGGTCTTCGGCATCGTCCAGCAGTACCTGATCGTCGGCTGGGGCTCGATGTTCCCGCTCTTCGGCTGGTCGCCTGGCTTCGCCCGCGACCACCGCCCGCGGTTCCCCGTCGAGGCCCCCACGCTCGGAAGCCCGCCGCGGGGCGACGTGAAGGCCGGCAAGACCACCCAATCCCGCCCCGCCGCGCGCACCGAGGCCGACCGCGCCGCATCGGCGGCGGCGACGGTGCGTCCACGCGAACGCGGCCGCCAGGGCCGTCGAGGGAGAAAGCGCTGACACCATGAGCGAGTACCGCGAGTTCACCGGCAAGTCCGTCGAGGAGGCCCTCCGGAGCGCCCGCGAGGCGTTTGGCGTGGGCCTCGACGAGCTGGACTTCGAGATCCTGACCCCCGGCAGCCGCGGGGTCCTCGGCATGGGGGCCGAGCCGGCGCGCATCGTCGCCGCGCCGCGCAGCGCCCTCGGCGGCGAGGCCCCCAAGCGCACCGCCGCGGAGGCCGTGCCGCTCCCCGCGCGCCCGCCTCGCGAGCGCGACGACCGCGGCCCCCGCCGCGAGGAGCGCGGCCCCCGCCGCGAGGAGCGCCCGCCGCGCCGCGAGGAGCACCCGCGCGACGACCGCCCGCCCCGCCCCGAGCCCTCCCGCGACGAGCGGCCTCCCCGCGAGGAGCGCCCGCCGCGCCGCGAGGAGCACCCGCGCGACGACCGCCCGCCCCGCCGCGAGCGCGACGAGCGGCGGCCCCGCCCGGAGGGGACCCGGGAGCACCGCGGCGGGTCGGCGGTCTCCACGGCCGAGGAGGAGATGGTCCAGGTCGCGCGCTCGCTCACGCGCGAGCGGGAGGAGCTCCAGGCGGCCGAGGCGTCCCCGCAGGCGCTCGACGCCGGGAAGGCGATCCTCGAACAGCTCATGGAGCATCTCGGCTTCGACGTCGAAGTCGTCGTGCAGACCGGCGAGACGAACCGCCTCGACGTCATCGGGGTGGACGACGAGGAGCACGAGGCGCTCGGCGCGCTCATCGGCCGCAAGGGGGAGCGCCTCTCCGCCCTCCAGCACATCGTGAACCTCATGCTCTCGCGCCAGATGGGCGAGTGGACGCGCGTCCTCGTCGACGTCGAGGGCTACCGCGGGCGCCGCGAGAAGCAGCTCCGCGAGATCGCCCTCCGCGCCGCCGACCGGGTCGTGGAGACCGGCAAGATGCTCCAGCTGGAGCCGATGCCGGCCCTCGAGCGCCGGTGGGTCCACCTCGCCCTCCGCGATCACCCGCAGGTCGGGACGCAATCGATCGGCGAGGAGCCGAACCGCCGGATCGTCGTCATCCCGCGCGCCGGCTGAGCGACGGCGGCGCTCCACGCCGCCCGTCACGCCTGCCGGAGGCCGGTCGTCTCCTGGCGGGATGCTGGTAGACTCACGGACCCGATGACGACTCCGGACGCCGCCCCGCCCGCTGCCCACGGTCTTCCGGTCGGCCGGCTCGTCCTCGGCGTCATGGCCGGCTTCGTCCTCGCGCTCGCCTTCGGCAGCGGCGCTCTCCTGGCCTACCAGGGGCAGTACGCGGACCGGATCCTCCCCGGTGTGACGGTGGACGGCGTCGACGTCGCCGGCCTGTCCCGCGACGCGGCCGCCGCTCGGCTCGAGAGCGCGCTCGCGGGATACGGCGCAGGGAGCGTCGCCGTCCGCGTCGACGGCGCGACCGTCGAGGTTCCCTACGCGGCGCTCGGCCGCCGCGCCGACGTCGCCGCCCTCGTCGACCTCGCCTGGTCGGTCGGCCGCGGCGGCGGGGACCCCGTCGACCGGGCCGCGAGGAGCGTCCGGAGCCTCCTCGACGGGACCCGGATCGGGCCCCTCGTCGTCGTCGACCCGGCCGCCGTCGATCGCGAGGTCGCCCGGCTGATGGAGCGGTTCGGCCGCGCACCGACGAACGGCTCGGCGTCGGTCACGCCCGACGGCTTCGCGACGAGCTCTGCGGCCACCGGCCGCGGGCTGTCGGCCGCCGAGGTGGCAGCGGCCCTCCGGGAGCGCCTCGCCGACCCGGCGGCCCCGCCGACCCTGCATCTCGCCTTCGACCTCGTGCCGGTCGAGCCGGCAGTGACGGACGCGGAGGTCGCGGCCGCCGTCGCGGCCGCGACGCGGATGGCGAACGACGTCGTCGCCACGTGGGGCACGGCGCGCTGGACGATCCCCGCCACGACGGTCCGGGCCTGGATCCGGTTCGGGAGCACGACGGACGGGAGCTACGCCGCCTCCGTCGACCGGGGGGCGCCGACGAAGGCGCTCGCCGCCCTGGCGAAGGAGATCGACAAGGCGCCGAAGGACGCCGGGTTCCTCGTCGGGCGCGGCTCCGCCGTGGTCGGCGTCGTCGCGGCGAAGGACGGGCAGGCCCTCAACGTCGACGCGTCGAGGATCCTCGTCTCCGCCGCGGTCGAGGCCCGGGCGGCGATCCCGGCGGGCGAGCCGCTGCCCTCGGTCGGCCTCGCCGTCACGACCCTCGAGCCCGAGCTCACGACCGCCGAGGCCGAGAAGACCGCCCCGCTCATGCAGCGCCTCTCGTCGTGGACGACGAAGTACGAGGTCTCGGAGCGGAATGGCTACGGGGCGAACATCACGATCCCGACGAACGACATCAACGGCTACGTCGTGGCGCCGGGTGCGACCTTCGACTTCTGGTCCGCGCTGGGCCCCGTGACGTACGCCCGCGGCTACCGCGACGGCGGCGCGATCCTCAACGGCCGGACCGAGCCGACCGGGGCGCTGGCCGGCGGGATCTGCTCTGGCTCCACGACGCTGTTCAACGCGGCGGCCCGGGCCGGGCTCGAGATCCTCGAGCGCGACAACCACTACTACTACATCTCGCGCTACCCGATCGGGCTCGACGCGACCGTCTGGAAGAGCGGCAGCGCCCAGCAGAGCATGCGCTTCCGGAACGACACCGACCGCCCCATCCTCATCCGTGGCTACGCGAGCCCGGGTCGCGTCACGTTCCAGATCTGGGGGGCCCCGACGGGGCGGACCGTCACCTTCTCGACGCCGATCGTCCGCAACGTCCAGCGGGCCACCGATTCCACGCAGTACACGACGAGCCTCAAGCCCGGCGAGCGGAAGCGGATCGAGTACCCCGTCGACGGGATGCAGGTGTGGATCACCCGGACCGTCCGCGACGCGCAGGGCACGGTGATCCACAGCGACACCTGGTACTCCGACTACCGGCGGGTCAACGGAATCCTCCTCATCGGGAAGGCCGCCGAGCCGACCCCGCCCCCCTCGCCGACTCCCGTTCCGACGCCGCCCGCCGCCACGCCGGCGCCGTAGGGGCGCGGCCCCAGGCCGTCGACGGCCTGGTGGCGCACGTCGGGGATCGCCTGGCCTGAGGCGGGGGCGCGCACGCGCTGCGCGCGGCGGACGCACGGGAAGGATGGTGGAGATGGGGGAGAGTCGAACTCCCCGTCCGAAACCCGTGACCCGGACCCACTACGAGCGTGTCCGATGCTTGATCTCGGCCGGCCCACCCCCATCGGCAGGGGCGACGACCGACCCAGCTGCGTGTCCCTAGATCGGGCTTCGCTCCCGGCTACGCCGCGCTCGCCGGGGCTGCACCTCCGCTGCATGACGCTTCCACGGCCCGCGGAGGGGAGGCCGCTTCCACGCTCACCTTACCGCCTAAGCGGCGAGGGCGAGAGCAGGCTGCTTGTTGGCAGGTACTTCGGTTTGCCGCCTGTTTAGCGAGGCCTGGCGGCACCTCGGCTCGCGTTCCCGGGCTGCGGGGCCCCGTCGAGACCACGCATCCCCACCGATCGGGGCGGCGCACCGGCCGCTCCGCGCCGGCGCTGGCCGGCACCCTCCATTCTACCCTGAGGGTACGATCACCCTCGTCAGCAACCGGGAGGAGCCTCGCCATGTACGACACCGCTCGCGACCTCGTGGACGCCCTCACTGCCGCCCCCGACGCGCTCGACGGGCTCCTCGCCGGCGTGGACGACGACCTCGCCCGCCGCGCCCGCGGGGGCGACGAGGGCTGGAGCGTCGTCGAGGTCGTCTGCCACCTCCGCGACGCGGAGGAGCGCGCCGTCGAGCGGGTGCGCGCGATCCGTGACGAGGACGACCCGCGGATCGCCGGGTACGACCAGGACGCCTGGGCGGTCGAGCGCGACTACGCCCACGACGACCTGCGGGCCGCCGCGGCCGCGTTCGCGGCCCACCGGGCGGAGCACGCGGCGGCGCTCCGGGCGCTCCCCGGGGACGCGTGGGCGCGCGCGGGCATGCACGTGGCGTGGGGTCGGGTCACGATCGAGAACCACGCGATCCACATGGCGTCCCACGACGTCCAGCACCTCGGCCAGGTCGCGCGGGCGCTCCGGGACGCGCGCGCCGCGGGCGGCGCGCCGGGCGACGAGTAGGGCCGGCTACCGGCCCCGCCGCGCGTCCGCGAGCTCGCGCTCGATCTCGCGGCGCGCGTCGCGCTCGGCGATGTCGCGTCGGCGGTCGTGGAGCTGCTTCCCGCGGGCGAGGCCGATCTCGAGCTTCGCGTGACCGCGCCCGTCGATGTAGAGGCGAAGCGGGACGAGGGTCAGGCCCTTCGACTTCGTCGTCCCGAGGAGCTCGTGGATCTCGTCCTTGTGGAGGAGGAGCTTGCGGGTCCGCTTCGCCTCGTGGTTCCAGCGGTTGCCACCCGCGTACGGCGCGATGTGGGCGCCGACGAGCCAGGCCTCGCCGCGCTCGATCCGCGCGTAGGCCTCCTGGAGGCTCACCTTTCCGGCCCGGATCGACTTGATCTCCGTGCCGGTGAGGACGAGGCCCGCCTCGAGCGTCTCCTCGATGTGGAACTCGTGGCGGGCCCTGCGGTTGAGGGCGACGGTCCCCTCGCCCATCGTCGCGTGCTCCTTCGTGATCGCGGCACGCCGGTCGCGGCGGGCGTCCCCCGGGCCGGCCCCGGGATCATCCCGCAGGCGAGGCCCGGACGCACGAACGCCGGCCCACGAGGGACCGGCGTTCGAACGCGTTTCGAGTCACCCCACCCGCGGGGGACGCCCGTCCTAGACGGCCGTCTCCTGCGAGGTGGTGCAACGACGCTGACAACTGTCCGTCACTGCACATCACCTCCTTTCGGTCGGGCGAACCGTACAGGACGGGCGGGTTCCCGTCAACGACACGGCCCCGCGGCGCGCTGTGGGCGCGGTGCCGCTGCGTCCCGGGGCGCGGTGCCCCAGGCCGCGGTGCGCGACGCCGCCTCGCCGGGGCGCGGCGTCAGGCGGCCCGGGCGAGGGCGCGGTCGGGGGCCGCCGCCGAGGCGTCGAGCACCTCGAGGGCGAGGTCGAGGTACGGGTCGGGGCTCGCGCCCGGCTCGCCGGCCCCGGCGCCGGTCGGCACCGCGACATCCGGCACGAGGCCCGTGCCGTGGATCCAGCGCTTCGCCGGCGTGAGCCACTTCGCGATCGTGAGCCGGAAGCCGCCCGTCTCGGCCGTCAGGTCAACCCACTGCTGGATCGTCCCCTTCCCGAACGTCCTCTCGCCGACGAGCGTCCCCCGCTTCGTGTCCTGGAGTGCCCCGGCGACGATCTCGCTCGCGGACGCGCTCCCGCCGTTCACGAGGACGACGACGCGCACGGCCGGGTCCGTGGCGGCGCCGCCAGGCTCGGCGTTCGTGGCCACCTGCGTCCCGTCGGCGGCCTCCTCCCAGAAGATCGGACCCGAGGCGATGAACTGGCTGGCGACGGAGCGGGCCGCCGTGACGAAGCCGCCGGGGTTGTCGCGGAGGTCGAGGACGAACTTCGTCACGCCCCGCTCCCGGGCCGCGCGGAGCGCGGCCTCGAGCTGGGCCGCTGCGTTGTCAGAGAAAGCGGCGAGCCGGACGTACGTCACCGTGCCGGCGGCGAGGTCGCGGGTCTCGACCTGCCGCGAGACGATCGTGTCCCGGACGATCGGGACGGCGAACGGGCGGCCGCCGCCACGCATGATCGTCAGGACGACCTTCGTGCCCTTCGGCCCGCGGACGCGGGCGATCGCCTCGTCGAGCGTCGCGCCGTCGACGGCCGCGCCGTCGACGGCCGTGATGACATCGCCGGACCGGATCCCGGCCCTCGCCGCCGGCGAGCCGTCGATCGGCGCCACGACGACGAGCTCGCACGTCGGGCCGATCGTCGCGCACGTGCCGCCGCCGCCGGCGGTCGCGCGCGTCGTGACCTCCGCCCCGACCCCCGAGAACTCGCCGCCGATCGACTCGCGGGCCTTCCGCAGCTCCTCCGGGCTCATGTACGCGGAGTACGGGTCGTCAAGGGCCCCGATCATCCCGTCGATCGCCCCCTGGACGAGCTTCTCGCGGTCCACCGGGCCGACGTAGCTCTTCGTGATCGAGTCCCAGGCGTCCCAGAACGGGGCGAACAGGCCGGCCTCCGCCTCCGGGGTCCCCGGCGTCGTGGCGACGCGGGCGCCGAGCGAATAGCCGGAGAGGAACAGGGCCGCCCCACCGAGGACCGCGACGGCGACGAGGGCGAGGGCGAGCGGGGCGCCGCGCCGGCGCGCGCGCTGGGCCGGCGGGGTGGTCGTGTCCGCCGACTCGGCAGGAGGGATCTCGGGCGTGGAGGGAGCGAGGGGGTCGGTCATCGGAGGGTCCAGGCAGCGGGGGCACGCCGGCCGGCGCGCCGCGGAAGCGTACACCGGGGCATCGGTCGGCGCCGTCCGGCACCCGGGCCGGGGGGCTCCCGCGCCGTCCGGCACTCGGGTCAGCGCCCCAGGTAGCTCCGCACGGAGAGCCACGAGCCGAGGACCCCCACGCCGAGGCCGGTCCCGACGACGAGGAGGACGACGTCCCGCGCGAGCGTCCCGAGCTCGAGCGGGAGGACCCGGAAGAAGCCGTACATGAGGTCGCCGACGGGGCCCGCCAGGAGGGCGAGCACGAGGAGGGCGGCGCCGGCGCCGAGGAGCCCCACGAACGCCCCCTCGAAGATGAAGGGCCAGCGGATGAACGCGTCCGAGGCTCCGACGAGCCGCATGATCTCGATCTCCTCGCGCCGGGCGACGACGGCGAGGCGGATCGTGTTGACGATGATGAAGAGCACGACGAAGGCGACGAGGACGAGGACGACGAGGCCGCCGGTCCGGAGGACGTTCGTCACCGACGTCAGGCGCTCGATGAGCTGCTGGACCTCGACGACGTCGTCGACGACCTCGCTGCGGGATGACAGGAGGTCGACGACCGGCTGGAACTCGCGCGGGTCGACGAGGCCGACCTCCAGGCTCGCCGGGAGGGGGTTCCGGTCGAGGTAGCCGGTGAGGTCCACCTGGCCGCGCTCGCGGAGCCGCTCGCGGAACCGGGCGAGCGCCTCGTCCTTCGACACGAAGTGGACGGTCCGGACCTCGGGCAGGGCCGCGACGTCCACGGCGAGCGCCCGGGCCTCCACGACGAGGGCCGCCTCCGCCCCGGGGACGTCCCTGAGGTCGGCCACGATCTCGACCTTCCCCTCCACGTACGCGACGCCGGCGGTGAGTCCCGCCTGGAGGAGCCAGAAGCCGGCGAGGAGGAGGAGCATCAAGACCATCGTGGCGACCGCCGCCACGCTCATGAGGGCGTTGCGGCGGAGCCCCGACAGGGCGCGTCCGACGCTGAAGGCGAGGAAGCGGGGGAACCCTACGACGATGCTCAGCTGTCGGCCCTCAATCCTCGCGGTGGTAGCCGCCGACCTCGTCGCGCACGATCCGGCCCTCCTCGAGCGCGACGACGCGCCTGCGGAGCGACGTGACGACCTCGGCGTTGTGCGTCGCCATGAGGACCGTCACGCCGAGCTCGTTGATCCGGAGGAGGAGCTGGATGATCTCCCACGAGATGAGCGGGTCGAGGTTGCCCGTCGGCTCGTCGGCGATGATGAGGCGCGGCTCGTGGACGAGCGCCCGCGCGATCGCGGTCCGCTGCTGCTCGCCGCCCGAGAGCGTCGTCGGCAGCTGGTCCGCTGCCGCGGCGAGCCCGACGACGGCGAGTGCCCGATCGACGGCCGGCCGGATCCGGCCCCGCGGCGTCCCCGTCACCTCGAGGGCGAACGCGACGTTGTCCCGCACCGTGCGCGCGGGGAGGAGCTTGAAGTCCTGGAAGACGATCCCGATCCGGCGCCGGAGCTCGGGCACCCGACGGCGCGGCACGCGCGCGAGGTCCGCGCCGTCGACGATGACCTCGCCTGAGGTCGGGAGCTCGTCGCGGATGAGGAGCCGGAGGAGGGTCGACTTCCCGGCGCCGGAGGGCCCGACGAGGAAGACGAACTCGCCTTCGGCGAGGGAGAGCTCGATGTCGCGGAGGGCGACCTTGCCGTTCGGGTAGGTCTTGCCGACCCCGCGCAGCGTGAGCACGGGGCGCGGGGCGGCCCCGGTGCCGGCCGCCGGCTCGCGCCCCCGAGCGGGGTCGTAGGCCGGCGGCGGCGGGCTGGCGCTCGTCACGATCCGCCCGAGGCTACCACCGCGGCCGCGATCCGTCCCGCGCTCCGCCGCCGGGCCGCCCTCACAGGAGCGCCAGCGTGCCCGGGACGTACCGCGAGAAGTCGCCGAACGGGCGGTCCCAGCACAGGAGCGCCGGGAAGTCCTCGACCCGCAGCCCCGCCTCGAGGAGGGCGGCCACCGCCGGGCCGGCCGCCCCCGGGACCCATGCCGAGAAGACGCCGGCCGGCTGGACGACGCCGAGGAGATGCCCGAGGATGCCCGGCAGGAGGTCCTCGCCGGCCGCCGCGGCCGGGCCGACCCGTCCCGCCGCCGAGACGTAGCCGTACCCGACCGGCGCCCCGCCGGCTCCCTCATAGACGTAGCCCAGCCGGCCAGAGGAGGCGAGGAAGGCGTGGTCCTCAGGGTGCGCGTAGCCGAGCGCTCCGCGGTCCAGGGCGTCGAGGACCGCGGCGAGCCGTCGCGGACCGGCGTCCCCGGCGGCGCCGAGACCGTGCGCCTCGAAGGGGACGGCGCGCACGCCCGCGGAAAGGGCCGGGAGGCGGGCCGGGTCCGGCCGGCCGACGAGCTCGAGGACGGGGACCCGCGGCACGATCCCGAGGCGGGCGTAGATCCCGTTCGAGACGGGCTGGGCCGCGTCGGTGCACGTGCCGCGCCGCGCGACGTCGTCACCGGCCGGGAGGACGGCGTCGAGGAGCCGGCGCCCGATCCCGCGGGCCTGCTCGTCGGGGTGCACGAAGAGCATCGCGAGGAACCAGACGTCGGCTCGCCGCACCGCCGACGTGAACGCGACGACGCGCTCCCCGCCCGCGGGGGCGGGCCGGACGGCCACGAGGAACCGCTCCCCGTCCGTCGTCCGGAGGTGCTCCAGGAGGGCGACGAGCGGCGCGGGCGCCGCCACCGTCGGGGGACGCCCGACACGCGTCCCGTAGCCGTCGAGCGCGGCGCGCCAGACCTCCGCGCACGCGGGGAGGTCCTCCGTCCGCGCCGCCCGCACGTGGACGCCCGGGGACGCGGGCTGCGGGCGCCTCACGCGCGGGGCACGGGCGCGGCCGGCCCGGCCCGGTCGGCGCGGGCGGGTCGCGGCGCCCCGGCCGTCGTCACGCGGGCTCGCCGACGCCGGCGACGGGCGCGCCCGTCGCCTCGCGCTCCAGCTCTGCCTGCATGAACGCGTCAAGGTCGCCGTCGAGGACCGCGGCCGTGCCCGACGTCTCGTGCGCGGTGCGGTGGTCCTTCACCATCTGGTACGGGTGGAGGACATAGCTCCGGATCTGGTTGCCCCAGCCGGCCTCGACGTGCTCGCCCTTGAGCTGCCGGAGCTCGGCCTCCTTCTCCTCGAGGGCCCGCTCGAGGAGCCGCGCCTTGAGGACGCGCGTTGCGGTCTCCCGGTTCTGGGTCTGGGATCGCTCGTTCTGGCTCTGGGCGACGATGCCGGTCGGGAGGTGGGTGAGGCGCACCGCCGAGTCCGTCTTGTTGACGTGCTGCCCGCCCGCGCCCTGGCTGCGGAACGTGTCGACGCGGATCTCGTCCCAGTTGAGCTCGACCTCGACGTCGTCCTCGACGTCGGGGAGCACCTCGACGAGGGCGAACGTCGTCTGGCGGCGCTTCTGGGCGTCGTACGGGCTGATCCGGACGAGGCGGTGGACGCCTCGCTCGGCGCGGAGCCAGCCGTACGCCCGCCGCCCGTCGACCGCCACGGTCACGCTCTTGAGGCCGGTCTGCTCGCCCTCGGTCTGGTCGACGATCTCGGTCCGGAAGCGGTGCCGCTCCGCCCAGCGGAGGTACATCCGGAGGAGCATCTCCGCCCAGTCGGTCGCCTCCGTCCCGCCGGCCCCCGCGCTGATCGAGATGATCGCGCCGCCTCCGTCGTGCTCGCCCGAGAAGAGGAGCGCCGTCCGCTCCTGCTCGAACGACGCCCCGAGCACCGCGGCGTCGCGGTCGATCTCGGCGAGCATCTCGGCGTCGCCGGCCTCATCGGCCAGGTCGAACAGCTCCGCGAGGCTCGTGGCGCGGGCCTCGAGGTCGCGCCAGAGGGCGACCTCGGAGCGCAGCTCGTCGGCCTGCCGGAGGACCTTCTGCGCCGTGCGCTGGTCGTCCCAGAAGCCCGGCGCGGCCGTCAGCGCGTCGAGTTCGGCGAGGCGGGATTCCCGGGCGGCGAGGTCAAAGCCGCCCCGAGGTCGCGTGGATCCGCTCGACGAGGGCGCGAAGGTCGGACCGGTCCACCTAGATCCGGCCTCGCACGTCCTGGAGCAGGATCGGTCGGAGCTCGATCAGCCGGAGGGCCGTCTTGCTCCGAGCGACGACGGGGTTCACGCAGGGACAGTACGCGTTGTGAGGGCAGACGCCGCAGTTGCCGTCGCAGTCGAGGGCCGCCGCGTAGCTGCAGGCGCGGCAGTCTCGCTCGCAGGCGATGAGATCGACGAAGGTGGCGTCCTCGACCTGCTTCACCACTCCCTCGCTCCGGCCGCTGGCGGCGTGCGGCAGCGCGACGGCCCGGCACCTGGGCTCGCCGGACGCGCCCGCCGCGTGCGTGCGCAACATCGCCCCCGAGTATAGGCGGGCGACGCGGACCGGCCAAGAGGGGAATTGGGCCGCCGCGCGACGCCCGCGGCCGCCGGGGTCCCGCCCTCTGGAGGCTCCGGCGCCGGGTTCGGGGGTCAGGGCCGGAGAGCCGCCGCCTGGCGCTCGGCCGCCGTCCGGCCGACGAGCCCGTACCACGCGAGCGCCCCGAGCTCATGGGCGGTCGCGTCGAGCCGGCTCTCGAGCGTGGCGTCGCTCGGCGAGCTGGACGCGGGAGAGCCGTGGGCGTCGATCCCGAGGTCCTTCGCGATCCGCATCACCCGGAGCATGTGCGTCGGGTCCGACACGAAGAGGGCGGGCCCCGCCCCCCGGGCCCGGAGGATCGCGGCGACTGCTTCTAGCGACTCCTGGGTCGAGCGGCCGCGGTCTTCCATGAGGATCGACGCCTCGGGGACCCCCTGCTCGATCGCGTACGCCCGCCCGGCTGCCGCCTCCGTCGTCCGGTCGCCCGCCCGCCCGCCGCCCGTCGTGACGAGGATCGGGGCGCGGCCGGCGCGCCAGAGGGCGATCGCGTGGTCGAGTCGGGCGCGAAGGACCGGCGACGGCCGGCCGTCGTACTGGGCGGCGCCGAGGACGACGATCGCGTCGGCGGTCCCCACGACGGGGGCCTCGTCCACCTCGCCCCGCTGCCAGACGCGGAACGTGGCGTACGCGGTGAGCGCCAGCGCGCCGGCGAGCCCCGCGAGCGCCACGACGGCGAGCGTCGCGCCGACCGACGGGCGGCCGGCCGCGCTCACCGCCCGTGGCACTTCTTGTACTTCAGCCCCGACCCGCAATAGCAGGGATCGTTCCTCCCGAGCTTCGCGCCGGGCCCGCCGCCGGGCGCGGGGGCCGCGGCCCGGTCGCCGACCTGCTGCTGCATCGCCCGGAGCGCCGGCCCGCTCGGCAGCCCGCGGGCGACGACGCCGCCGTCCCCGGCCGGCAGCCCCGTGCCGCCCCGCCGGGGGGCCGCGCTCCGGCCGGCATCGTCCCCGGCCGACCCTCCGCCGGCGTGGGCCGTCGCCGGGCCCGACGCGCGCGTCCCGCCCGCCAGCGCCGCGGCGCCCGCCGCGAGGCTGGCGGCGAGCTCCGCCTCGTCGGCCGCCGGGGTCGCCGGCTGGCGCACGACCTGGACCCGGAAGATCGTCGTCGCCACCTGGTGGCGGATGAGCTCGCCGAGCTGGTCGTAGAGGCTGAACGCCTCCTTCTTGAACTCGTTGAGAGGATCCTGCTGGGCGTACCCGCGGAGCCCGATCCCGCGCCGCATGTCGTCGAGCTCGGTGAGGTGCTCGACCCACAGCGAGTCGATCGTGCGGAGGAGGACGAGCCGCTCGACCATCGCCCAGTCGACCTCGCCGACCTCGGCGGTCTTCGCGTCGAGGCGCTCGTCGGCGAGATCCCGGAGGTGCCCGGCCAGCGCCTCGCGGCCGCCGACCTCCCACAGGTCGTCCTCGCTCGTGCCCGGCCCGTCGAGCCCCATCGCCCGGAGGGCGTGGGAGAGCCCCTCCATCCCCCAGTCGTCGGGATGGTCGCTCCCGCAGTGCTGGTCGAGGAGCGCGGCGATCTCCTCGTCCAGGAAGGCCCGGACGGTCTCGGTCAGGTCCTCGTTGTGGAGGACCTTGTCGCGCTCCGCGTAGATCGTCTCGCGCTGCTTGTTGATGACGTCGTCGAACTCGACGACGCGCTTGCGGATGTCGAAGTTGAAGCCCTCGACCCGCGACTGGGCGCTCTCGATCGTCTTGCTCACGAGGCGCGATTCGATCGCCACGTCGTCCTCGAGGCCGAGCCGCTCCATGAGCCCGGCGACGCGATCCGAGGCGAAGCGCTTCATGAGGTCGTCCTCGAGGGACAGGTAGAAGCGCGACGACCCCGGGTCGCCCTGGCGCCCGGCGCGGCCGCGGAGCTGGTTGTCGATCCGCCGGCTCTCGTGGCGCTCGGTGCCGATGATGTGGAGCCCGCCGGCCGCGACGACTTCCGCGTGCTCGGTGTCGCAGCGGGCCTTCGCCTCCCGGAACACGGCGTCGTACGTCGGCCGCTCGACCTCCGCGGGGTTGAGGCCGCGCTGGTGGAGCATCTCCGAGGCGAGGCCCTCCGGATTGCCGCCGAGCTTGATGTCCGTGCCGCGCCCGGCCATGTTCGTGGCGATCGTCACCGCGCCGGCCCGGCCCGCCTGGGCCACGATCCCGGCCTCCTTCTCGTGGAACTTCGCGTTCAGGACCTCGTGGCGGATCCCGCGCCGGCGGAGCATCTCGGCGAGGATCTCGGACTTCTCGACGGAGACGGTGCCGACGAGGACCGGGCGGCCGGCCGCCGTCATCTCCTCGATCTCGTCGATGAGGGCCGTGAACTTGCCGTTCTCGTTCCGGAAGACGAGGTCCGCCTCGTCGTCGCGGATCATCGGCTGGTTCGTCGGGATCGCGACGACCTCGAGCTTGTAGATCTTGTGGAACTCCTCGGCCTCGGTCATCGCCGTGCCGGTCATCCCGGCGAGCTTGTCGTAGAGGCGGAAGTAGTTCTGGAACGTGATCGTGGCGAGGGTGACCGACTCCCGCTGGACCCGGAGCCCCTCCTTCGCCTCGACCGCCTGGTGGAGCCCCTCGCTCCAGCGTCGGCCGGGCATCTGGCGGCCGGTGAACTCGTCGACGATGACGATCTCACCGTCCTTGACGAGGTAGTCACGATCCCGCTTGAAGAGGGCATGGGCCCGGAGGGCCTGCTCGAAGTGGCGGGCCAGGCGCGGATCGGCGTCGTAGAGGTTCGGGACGCCGAGGAGCTTCTCCATCTTCGCCACGCCCTCCTCGGTGGGCGAGACGGCCTTGTCCTTGAGGTCGACGAAGTAGTCGCCGCCCTCCTCGGCGCCGTCGGGGCGCGCCCGGAGCTTCGGGACGAGCCGCGCGAAGGTGTAGTACAGGTCGGCCGACTCCTCGGCCTGGCCGCTGATGATGAGCGGGGTCCGGGCCTCGTCGATGAGGATGTTGTCGACCTCGTCGACGATCCCGAAGTAGCGCTCGCGCTGGACCCGCTGGTCGAGCTCGGTGACCATGTTGTCGCGGAGGTAGTCGAACCCGAACTCGTTGTTCGTGCCGTACGTGACGTCGGCCGCGTACGCCTCGCGGCGGGAGACCGGGCGGAGGTTGACGAGGCGCTCGTCGGTCGTCGGGTAGCCGGGCTCGAAGAGGTACGCGGTGTCGTGGACGATGATCCCGACGGACAGCCCGAGGTGGTGGTAGATCGGCCCCATCCACTGGGCGTCGCGGCGGGCGAGGTAGTCGTTCACCGTGACGACGTGGACGCCGCGGCCGGTGAGGCCGTTGAGGATCGCGGCGAGCGGCGCGACCATCGTCTTGCCCTCGCCGGTCTTCATCTCGGCGATCCGGCCCTGGTGGAGGACGACGCCGCCGATGAGCTGGACGTCGAAGTGGCGCATCCCGAGGGTCCGCCGCATCGCCTCGCGGGCGCAGGCGAACACCTCCGGGACGACCTCGTCCATCGCCGCCTGGAGGGCGTCGTTCTCCTTCCTCCGGCGCGCCTTCTCGAGGTCGCGGCGGCGCTCGGGGTCGTGCTGGTCGAGCTCGTCCTGGGTCGGCCCGAAGTCGGCCTGGACCTCGGCGAGCCCGGTCCGGACCGCGTCCGCGCGGGCGCGGATCTCGGCGTCGGACTCGCGCTCGAGGTCCGGCTCGAGGGCGGCGGCCGCGTCCACGAGGGGCTGGATGCGGCGCAGCTCGCGGTCGTTGGAATCGACGAATCGGGATAGGAAGCCCATGACCATGGCCGGGTCAGTATAGGGGCGGGCCGCCCGCGCGCCCCGAACCGACCTCCCGCCGCCCCTGGCCAGCCGCGACGACGGGCCCGCCGCGCCCCTCCGCTAGCATGGGGCGATGCGTTCGCGGTGGGTGGCCCTCGATGTCGGCGAGACGCTCGTCGACGAGACGCGCGTCTGGTCGGCGTGGGCCGACGAGCTGGCGATCCCGCGCCTGACCTTCATGGCCGCGCTGGGGGCGGCCCTCGCCCGGGGCGGCGACCACGGCGACGTGTTCGGCGTCCTCGGCCTCTCCCCCGACGCCTGGCGAGCCCGGATCCCGGCGGTCGAGGCGCGATACGGCGGCTTCCGCGCCGACGACCTCTACCCTGATGCGCTGCCCTGCCTCGCCGCGCTCCGCGCCGGCGGCTACCGCGTGGCCGTCGTCGCGAACCAGCCCGCCGCCCGGTCCGCGCAGCTGCGGGCCCTCGGCGTCCATCCCGACGTCCTCGCGATGTCCGACGAGCTGGGGGTCGCGAAGCCCGACCCTGCCTTCTTCGGCCGCGCGCTCGAGCTCATGGGCGAGCCGCCGCCCGGGGACGTCGCCTATGTCGGCGACCGGGTCGACAACGACGTCCTGCCGGCCGCCGCGGTGGGGATGCGCGCCGTCTGGCTGCGCCGGGGCCCGTGGGGCGTCATCGGGTCGCTGCCCGCCGGCGTCGAGCCGCCTCTCGTCGTCGCCTCGCTCGACGAGCTCGCGGCACGAATCGGGGAGGCCTGGCGGGACGACGCGGCGCCACCCGCCGCGGACGTGCGCGGCCCGGGCGCGCGTCCCGGTCGTCCCCGCTGACGCCCCTGGGCGGTCTCCCCGACTCCGACCCCCTGCGCGAGGGCCCCGCCCCGGCATCCGGGCCTCTTCCCCGGCGCCTACTTCCAGAAGCCGGTGCCGTACCCCACGAGCAGGAGGACGAACGTCAGCGCCCCGAGGGCCAGCCAGAAGAGGACGGCGACCCCCGTCCGGGTCGGGTTCATCTCCGTGTTCTTCAGGGCCGCCGGGTTCCAGCGCGGCGATGCGAGCTGGTGGCGCCAGTCCTTCGGGGTCTCCGTCCGCGGCTCGAGGCCGCCCCGGCCGTCCGGCCGGTGAAGCTGCAGGGTCATCGGTCTCCCGGGGTGGGGGCCGGCGCCGCGCCGGCGAGCGGGGCGGGGCGGCCGTCGGGCAGGGCGAGGCGGCCGGGCGGGTGCTCGCCCGCGAGGTGGGCGCCCGTGCGGGCGTCGATCGCATGCTCGACGCCATCCTCCCAGAGGATCATCTCCTGGGTCAGCGCCACCTCCGAGGAGAAGAGGGCGCCGACCGATTCGCCGCGGTGGATCCGGCGGATCGCCTCGCCGATGAGCGGCGCCACCGAGAGGGTCGTGATCTGGGGGAGCCGCTTCTCCGGGGGGAGCGGGATCGAGTCGGTGAGGACGACCTCGAGGATGCCGGAATCCGCGATCCGGGCGATCGCCGGCTCGGACAGGACGCCGTGCGTGGCGCACGCGTAGATCTCCTCGACCCCCTCGCTCCGGAGGGCGCGGACGACCTCGGAGAGCGTCCCCGCCGTGTCGATCTCGTCGTCGACCATGATCGCCCGTCGCCCCCGGACCTCGCCGATGACGTTGAGGACCTCGGCCTTGTCGAGGTTTCCGACGCGTCGCTTCTCGATGATCGCGAGGGGCGCGTCGAGGAGCTCGGCGAACGTCCGCGCGCGCTTCGCGAAGCCGAGGTCCGTGACGACGACGGGGTCCTCCAGGCGCTTCTGGCGGAAGTAGTTCGAGAGGAGGTGGACCGCGGTGAGCTCGTCGACCGGGAGGTTGAAGAACCCCTGGATCTGGCCCTGGTGGAGGTCCATCGTCAGGACCCGGTCGGCCCCCGCCACGGAGATCATGTCGGCGACGAGCCGGGCGGTGATCGGGACCCGCGGCTGGTCCTTCTTGTCCGACCGGCCGTACGCGTAGTACGGGACGACGGCCGTGATCCGCCCCGCGCTCGCCCGCTTGAAGGCGTCGATCATGATGAGGAGCTCCATGATCGACTGGTTCACGGGGCGGCAGGTCGGCTGGACGACGAAGACGTCCTTCTCGCGGACGTTGTCGAGGATGCGGACGAAGATGTTCTCGTTCGCGAATGCGAAGACCTCGGCCTGGCCGAGCGGGACGCCGAGGTAGCGGCAGATCTTCCGCGCCAGGCCGGGATTGGCGTTCCCCGAGTAGACGTCGAACGAGTCCGAGTACACGGGCGCCTCCGCGCTGCCGAAGTCCGTCACGAAGCCGGGGCGCTCCCGGGGCCCGGGCCCGCGTCGGGGGCGCCATTGTCGCCCATGCCTCCGCGCTCTGCCAGCCCTTCACGGAAGGCGGCGATCCCCACGACCCGGTCGCCCTCGTTGAGGCGCATCGTGATGACGCCGCGAGCGCCCGACGAGTAGCGGTTGATCGTGTTCGTCTGCGTCCGCACCACCTGCCCGCCGGCGCTGATGAGGAGCAGCTCCTCGTCGGCCTCGGTGACCTGCTGGACGGCCGCGACGCGGCCCGTCTTGCGACCTTCGAGCGGGATGAGCATCACGCCCTGCCCGCCGCGGTGCTTGCGCCGGAACTCCGAGAGCGCGACCCGCTTGCCGTAGCCGGTCTCGGTCAGGACGAGCAGGTCGCGGCCGGGCTGGACGACGCTCATCGAGACGACCTCGTCGCCGGCGCGCGCGAGGCGGATGCCGATGACGCCGGCCGCGTCGCGGCCCATCGGCCGGACCTCGGTCTCGACGAACCGGGCGAGCTTGCCGAGCGCCGTCGCGATGATGGCGTCGTCGTGGCCGGTCGCGACGTCGACCCAGGCCAGCTCGTCCCCGTCGGCGAGGGTGAGGGCCCGGATCCCGGAGGAGCGGACCTTCTCGAACTGCTCGAGCGGCGTCTTCTTGATGACGCCGCGGCGGGTCGCCATGACGAGGTAGCGACCGGCCTTGAAGTCGGGGACGACGAGGGTCGCGGTCGGGACCTCGCCCGCCTCCACCTGCACGCCGGGAAGGTTGATGATCGGGATCCCCTTTGCCTGGCGGCTCGCGTCGGGCACGCTGTGGACCTTGGCGCTGAACACGCGGCCGCGGTTCGTGAAGAAGAGCGCCCAGTCGTGGGTGTTGGCGACGAGGAGGCTGTCGACCGCGTCCTCCTCGCGGGTGACGTGGCCGATGATCCCCTTCCCGCCGCGGCCCTGGCGCCGGTACGTGGCGACGGGCTGGCGCTTGATGTAGCCGCGCCGGCTGATCGTCACGACGACGTCCTCGTCGGCGATGAGGTCCTCGTCGGTCATCTCGCGGCTCGAATCGTCGACGACGCGGGTCCGCCGCTCGCCGGCGTACTTCCGCTTCAGCTCGAGGAGCTCGTCCTTGATGATCGCGAGGACCCGGCCGGGGTTGGCGAGGATGTCCTCGAGCTCGGCGATGAGCTGGATGACGGCGAGGTACTCGTCCTCGATCTTCTTCCGCTCGAGGGCGGCGAGGCGGGCCAGGCGCATGTCGAGGATCGCCTGGGCTTGGATCTCCGACAGCCCGAAGCGGGCGACGAGGTTCGCCCGCGCCGTCTCGACGTCGGCCGACTCGCGGATCGTCCGGATCACCTCGTCGAGGTGGTCGAGGGCGATCTTGAGGCCCTCGAGGACGTGGGCCCGCTCGCGGGCCTTGCCGAGGTCGAACTCGGTTCGCCGCCGGACGATCTCGCGGCGATGCTCGACGTGGTGGGCGATGGCGGACTTGAGCGGCAGCGTCTGGGGCTGGCCGTCGACGAGGGCGAGCATGTTGAGGTTGAACGCCAGCTGCATCGGCGTGTGCTTGAAGAGGTTGTTCAGGACCGTGTGCGGGTTCGCGTCGTTCTTGACCTCGATGTAGATCCGCATGCCGTCCCGGTCGGACTCGTCGCGGAGGTCGGCGATCCCCTCGATCCGCTTGTCCTTCACGAGGTCGGCGATCTTCTCGAGGAGCGCCGCCTTGTTCACCTGGTACGGCAGCTCCGTGACGATGATCGCCACCCGGTCGCGGCGGGCCTCCTCGAAGGCGACCTGGGCCCGCATGACGACCCGGCCGTGGCCGTGGGCATACATCTGGCGGATCGCGTCCACCGTCTCGGTGGCGCCCGTGATCGCGTTCTTCTGCTGCTCGTAGCGGAAGATCGAACCCCCGGTCGGGAAGTCCGGCCCCCTGACGAACGCGCAGAGGTCGTCGGAGGTGAGCTCCGGATCGTCGATGAGGGCGATCTCCGCGTCGACGATCTCGCCGAGGTGGTGCGGCGGGATGTTCGTCGCCATCCCGACGGCGATCCCCGACGAGCCGTTGATGAGGAGGTTCGGGAGCTTCGCCGGGAGGATCGTCGGCTCGCGGTGCTGGCCGTCGTAGTTCTCGACGAAGTCGACGGTCTCCTTGTCGATGTCGGCGAGCATCTCGGCGGCGATCGCCGCGAGGCGGGCCTCCGTGTACCGCATCGCCGCCGCCGAGTCGCCGTCGACCGAGCCGAAGTTGCCCTGCCCGGCGATGAGCGGGTAGCGCATCGAGAAGTCCTGGGCGAGCCGGACGAGGGCGTCGTAGATCGCCGCGTCGCCGTGGGGATGGAGCTTGCCCATCACCTCGCCGACGATCGCCGCGCACTTGCGGTAGGAGCTCGTCGACGACAGCCCCATCTCCCCCATCGTGTAGAGGATCCGGCGGTGGACCGGCTTGAGGCCGTCGCGGACGTCGGGGAGGGCGCGCGCCACGATCACGCTCATCGCGTAGTCGAGGTACGACGTCCGCATCTCGTCCTCGATGCGGATCGTCCGGACGTCGCCCAGGTTGTCGGTCACGGTCGCGTTCTCCGGTGGCGGTCGGCGGCGGGCGGGCGGGTCACGTGGGCGGCACCTCGGGGAGCCCGCGGCCCGCACCGGCGGAGGTGAACGCCGCGGCGGTGGCGGCCGCGAGCGAGGTCGAGGGCGCGCCCGGGGCGCGGCGCACGCCGGCGAGCGCCACCCGGATCGCCGCCGCGTCGGCCGACGGCAGCTTCGGCAGGGCGTCGCGGAGGACCCACGCCCGGTGCCCGTCGGCGGTCGCCGCGGCCCGCGTCGCCTCGGCGCGGCAGAACGCCGCGACCGCGGTGGGATCGAC
>JAJZRQ010000101.1 GCA_021802585.1 Chloroflexota bacterium | reverse complement strand
GCACATGGACATCGAGCCTCTGGCGCGACAGGTCCAATCCGGCGTACAACATGCATGGGCCTCCTGGTGAGTGGTTCCGTCGAGAACCCACGTTCTCACTACGGAGGCCCTTCTTCATGACATTCAGCCCTCGGTCACGCGCCGGGGCGGCTCGAGCGGGGTCCCGCCGGCGGCCGCGGCGCGGACGACGTCGGCGATCCGCCGCGCCCGGGTCGCGGGGCGCTTCGCGGATCCCACCCAGGAGAGGATCGCCCGCCGCCGCGACGGGCTCAGGCCGTCGAACCCCGGTCCGGCAGCCGAGTCCGCAGCGAGGGCGAGCGCCAGGTCGTCCGGGACGCGGAGGTCGTCGGCCGCCTCGAGCGCCGCCCAGGAGCCGTCCGCCCGCGCCGCCTCCACCGCACGGAGGCCGGCCGGCGCCATCCGGCCTTCGGCGAGGAGCCGCTCAACGCGCTCCCGGTTGGAGCGCGCCCAGGGGCTGCCGCGCCGCCGCGGCGTGAAGCGGAGCATCGTCCGCTCGTCGTCGAGGCCGGCGCCCTGGCTGTCGATCCAGCCGAAGCAGAGCGCCTCCTCCACGAGGTCCTCGTACGCCACGACCGGCCTCCCCGAGGAGCGGCGGAACGAGACGACCCAGACGCCGGCGGCCGTCGCGTGGTGCGCCTCGAGCCACGCCCGCCACGCGGCGCGGTCCGCCGGCTCGTACCGCTCGTCTGCGGCGCCGATCGGGCGTCGCGCCGGCCGGTCGGTCACAGGGACGGGACCAGGCCGGGCGCCGTCCGCCGCCGCTCGGGCTCCCGCACCGGGGCGAGGAGGAGCGCTCCCGCCGCGTAGAACAGGACGCCGATCCCGATCGCCCACCGCGCGCTCGCCGCGACGTCCGCCTCCACGCCCAGGAAGCCGTTCGCGACGATGTCGAGGACGAGGCCGCCGCAGAGCACCGCGATGACCCCCTGGAGGGCGGTGGCGAGGTTGCTCATCCCCATGTAGCGACCCGACGAGGCCTTCGGGACGAGCTCCGACAGGAGGGCCCAGTCCACCGCGAGGAACATCCCGCTCCCGATCCCGACGAGGAGCCCGCCGACGAGGGCGACCTCGATCGCCGGGGCGAACGCGAACGTCGCGACGCCGACGGCGCCGATCGCGCAGGCCGCCCAGATGACCGGCTTCCGCCCCACGCGGTCGGAGGCCTTCGCCGCGGGGATCGTCGCGAGCGCGGTCGCGACGGCGGTCGCGCCGAGGATCGCCGTGACCCAGGTCGCCTTCTCGTCGGCCCCGAAGCCGAGGGCCCGCTCCATCCAGATGATCGCCCAGTTCGCGAGGAACGCGCCGCCGGCCATGACGAAGAACCGCGACGCGAGGAGCCAGGTGTAGCTCCGCTCGCGGAGGATGTCGGTCCCCCAGGCCTCCCGGGCGATCGACCACCACGAGCGCCCGTCGCGCGCCTTCGCCTGGCGGCCCTCGCGGACGAAGACGACCGTGCCGATCGCCGTCGCGAGTTCGACGAGGCCGAGGAGGAGCGCCGGGAGGGTGAAGTCCTCGCCGAGCCGGTAGCCGAACGAGAGGAACAGGACGCCGCCGATGACGCCGAGCGTCGACATCATCCCGACGAGGGCGCTCGCAGTGCCGACCTGCTCCTCCGGGACGAGGTCGGGGATGTAGCCCTGGAACGGGCCCTGGGCGAAGTTCGAGCTGAGCTGGAGGGCGAGGAGGAACGCCACGAACGTGAGGGGGGTCGTCGCGGTCGCGATGCCGAGGAGGAAGACGACGTCGAGCGTCGCCCCGATCGCGATGTACGGCTTGCGGCGGCCCCAGCGACTCATCGTGTAGTCGCTGATGCAGCCCACGGTGGGCTGGACGGCGATCGCGACGAGCGCCGCGACGAGCTCGATCGGGAACATCGCCCGGCCGGTCATCGCCTCGCCGAAGAGGGCGGGGACCTTCTCCTGGTTGAGGACCTCCCAGCCGCCCCAGATCGCGTTGATCCCGAACCAGTAGATGGAGATCTGGACGAGCTGCCCCCAGGGCAGCCGCCGCGTCGGCCGGGCGTAGACGTCGCCGGGCGGCGCCTCGGGCGTCGCGGGAGCGACCTGGGTCGTCATCGGCGGACCTCCCTCTCGTGGCGCGACGATCCGGCCGACGCCCCCGGCGCGGTAGGGCCGGATGGCTCGCTCGCCCGCACCCGGGCGGGCGAGCCGCCGCGCGGCCGGGGCGTCGCTGCCCGATGATGACGCGGATGTCGCCGCAGCAGCGAGGAGGACGAACGACCGTGGCGCCCCCGCAGCTCCCCACCGTTCGCCTCGGGCGCGAGACCTGCGGCGACCCCGCGGCCGCGACCCGTCGCGAGTGGATCGCGACGAACGGGCTCGGCGGGTACGCGACGGCGGCGATCGACGGATCGCCCGTCCGGCGCTACTCGGGCTGGCTCGTGGCGGCGCTCGAGCCGCCCGTCGCCCGGACCGTCCTCGTCGGGGCCCTCCTCGAGACCGTGGCCGTCGGCGGGCGGTCGTACGCGCTCGCGAGCCTCGCGCGGGCGGGGCGCGGCCGCGACCCGGACGGAGGCCGGCACCTCGAGGCCTTCGAGCTCGAGGGGATGCGCCCGACCTGGCGCTTCGCCGCGGGCGGAGCGGTCGTCGAGAAGCGGGCCTGGATGGCCCACGGCGCGAACACGACGTACGTCCGCTACCGGGTCGTCCGCGGCGGCCCCGTCACCCTCACCGTCGAGCCGCTCGTCGTCCACCGCGACCACCACGACCTCAACCCGATGGACGAGCGGCGGCCCGCGGTCGGCGCCGTGGCCGGCGGCCTCGAGGCGCGCTGGGAGGGCCGCGCCACCGTCCTCTCGCTCCTCGGGCCCGGCGCCGCCGCGATGCCGCAGCCGGACGGCACGGACCGCGGCTGGGTCCGCGGGATCGCCCTCCCCGTCGAGACCGGGCGCGGCCTCGACGACGTCGCCGACCTCGCGGTCGCGGGGTCGTTCGCCGTCCGCCTCGCGGACGGCGACGGCTGGACGCTCGTCCTCACGGTCGAGGACCGGGCGACGGTCGACCTCGACGGGGAGCGCGCCCTCGCCGCGGCCCGCGCGCGCGACGCCGAGCTCCTGGCCCGCGCCGGCGTGGGACCTGCCGCCGATCCGGCCGTCCGCCAGCTCGTCCTCGCCGCCGACCAGTTCGTCGTCGGGCGCCCGGTCCGCGGCGAGGCGACGCCCGGCCGGAGCGTCATCGCCGGCTACCCCTGGTTCAACGACTGGGGCCGCGACACGATGATCGCCCTCCCCGGCCTCACCCTCGCCACCGGCCGCCCCGACGACGCCGCGCGGATCCTCCGCAGCTACGCGCCGTTCGTCCGCGACGGGCTCCTCCCGAACAGCTTCCCCGACGCGGAGCGCGCCGAGCCCTGGTACCACACGGTCGACGCCGCCCTCTGGTACGTCCACGCCGTGCGGGCGTACCTCGCGGCGACCGGCGACGCGGCGCTCATCGACGACCTCCTGCCCACGCTCCGGGCGATCCTCGACCGGTACCACGGCGGGACGAGGTTCGGGATCGCCGTGGACCCTGCCGACGGCCTCGTGCGGGCCGGCGTCCCCGGCGTCCAGCTGACGTGGATGGACGCGCGGGCCGACGACTGGGTCGTGACGCCGCGGATCGGCAAGCCGGTCGAGATCGAGGGGCTGTGGGTCCACGCCTGCCGGACGGTCGCCGCCTGGTGCGCGGAGCGCGGCCTCGACGACGCCGCGGCGCGGTATCGCGGCTGGGGGGACACGGCGGCCGCCTCGTTCCGGGCGCGCTTCTTCCGGGCCGAGCTCGGCTGGTGCGCCGACGTCCTCGACGGGCCGTCGGGCGACGAGCTGCGCCTCCGCCCGAACCAGCTCCTCGCCCTCGCCCTCGAGCCCGACCTCCTCGAGCGGAAGGCCCTCCGGTCGGTCGTCGACGCCTGCGCGCGCGAGCTCCTCGTCGGCGGGGCCCTCCGCTCGCTCGCGCCGTCGGACCCCGGGTACCTCGGGGCCTACCGCGGCGACCGGATCACCCGCGACGCCGCGTACCACCAGGGGACGGCGTGGACCTGGCTCCTCGGCCCGTTCGTCGACGCCGCGCGGGCCGCCGGCTGGAGCGAGGCCGCGCTGGCGGACGTCGTCGAGCCCGTCCGCGACCACCTCCGCGAGGCCGGCCTCGGCACCGTGTCCGAGTGCCTCGAGGGCGATCCTCCGCACCGGCCGGTCGGCTGCCACGCCCAGGCGTGGGGGGTTGCGGAGGCGCTCCGCGCCCTCCGCTCCGTCGGCGCGGGCTGACCGTCGGCGCGGGCTGACCGTCGGCGGGCCCGACGGCCCTCGGTCGGCGGCGACTGACGGTTCGCTCAGCTCCCGGTCGCCACCGCCTTGCCCGCGGCCGTCCACTGCGTCATCCCGCCGGCCATCGAGGTGACCGCCGGGTAGCCGGCGGCGAGGAGGATGTCGCGGCCCTGCGCGCTCCGATGGCCGGTCCGGCAGACGACGACGACCTGGCGGTCCCTCGGCACCTCGGTGAGGCGCGAGGGGAGCTCCCCGAGCGGGACGAGCGTCGCGCCGGCGATGTGGCCGGCCGCCCACTCCTCCGGCTGGCGGACGTCGAGGACGAACGCGCCGGCCTCCTGGAGGGTCGCGGCGTCGGCGACGGTGACCTCGGCGGGCAGCGGGGCGAGGACGCCGGCGGGCGCGCCGGAGGCCGCCGCGCCGGCGGGGGACGCGGTCGGCGCGGCCGGGCCGCAGGCTGCGACGAGCGCGGCGGCTCCGAGGACGAGGACGGCGAGGGCGCGACGGACGGGGGGACGGTTCATCGACGGCTCCGGGTGCGAGGGGGGGGCTGCGGCGTGCCGGCCGGCGCGCCGCGGGGTGATCCATTATCGCGTAGTTGCGCAAGTCCGCAAGTCCGCACGTCTGTTGCGGAGGGCCTGCGGCGCGAGCCGGCGCGGGCGGCGCCGGACGGCCGGGGACGCGAGCCCGCGCGGCGGCGTCGGGCGCCACGCCGCGGCCGGTCGCCGACGCGGCCCCCGGGTCAGCGGGCGAAGAGGTCGAAGGGGTCCGCGCGCTCCGCGACCGCGTCGGCGCCGAGGCGGTCGAGCTCGGCCCCGCCGATCGGCGCGCCGAGGACAGCGTGCCACCCCTCGTCCGCGATGCCGGCGAGCGTCGCCTCGGCGGCCGCGAGGAGCGCCTCGGCGTTCGCGCCGACCGCCGGCCAGGCGAGGACCTCGTCCGGCGTCCGCGCGATCTCCGCGCCGAGGTGCGCGGCGGCGCGGGTCGTCTCGCCCGCGTGCCGCGCCGCGACCGGATCAGCCGCCCGGCGCACGACGATCGCCCGCTGGCCGGCGACGGCGAGGGACATCGCGACGAGGTAGGGCCAGCGGGCGCCCGCCGCCCCGGGGAGATCCGGCTCGTCGAACGCGAGAACGACATCGGGCCAGGCGAGCCGCCGGACCGCCACCGCGGCGAGGGCCTGGGCGGCCGGCTCGCGCTCGTCGGCGAGCCACGGCACGAGCGCCCCGGCGGCGAGCTGCCCGGGGCCGAGCCCGTCGCCCCCCGCGAGCGCCACCGCGATCGCCTGCATCGCGAAGGCCCGGCCGGCACGTGTCGCCGGGTCGGCGGGGATCCCGCGGGCGAGGTCGGGGGCGACGATGAGCGGCCCGGCGCCGAGGAGCACGAGGGCCCCGGCGCGGCGGTGGAGGAGGTGGCCGAACGCGTGGTCGGCGAGCGCCCGGTCGGGGTCCACGCCGGCGGCGACGATCTCCGCGACCGCGTCGGCCTCGACGAGGTCGATCCGCTCGAGCGCCGCCACGAGGGCCTGCTCGGGGGCCGCGAGGGCAGGGGCGGCGGTGACGAGCCGGACGTAGCGGCCGGCCTCGGCTGCCGCCTCGTCCACCCGGGCCCGGAGGAGCGCGAGCGCCCGCTGGCTCCCGGCCGGCACGACCTCCTGCTCGTCCCCGGCCCGGTCCGGCGGGCCGCCGTGCGGATGCCAGTGCTCGGGCTCCAGGCCGCGGTCGTGGAGCCGGAGAACGAGCTCGCGGATCGCGGGGACGCGGACCCGGACGAGGTCCGCGCCGGCGCCGACGAGCGCCGCCGCCTCGTCGAGCGCGGGCTCGAGGGTCGGCGCGGCGAGCGTCAGCCCGAACCACGGCCGCGGAGCGTCGCCGAGGAGGTCGAGGAGCTCGAGGCGGGCCGTGCGGTTCGCGTCGATCCGCTCGAGGGCGATCCCCGCGACGCGGCGCGCCTCGGCCTCGGCGGCGGCGCGGCGCTCGGGGACCGCGAGGAGCTCTGCCTCGAAGGCGAGGTCGATCGCGCCGCTCGCGACGTCGAGGGCCAGCTGCTGCGGCGGCACGTCGTACTCGAGGAGGGCGACGGCGAACGGCAGGGCGATCCCCCCGGCGAGCCGCTCCCGGGAGCCGTTGACGTGGCGCTCGACGACGGCCGAGGCGAGGGGCACGCCGTCGCGGTCGACCCCGGCGACCCCGAACAGGCGGAGGAGCGCCCGCTCCCGGGCCGGCGTCGTCGACGCGCGGGCGCGGCCGCCCCAGGCGCCCGCGAGATCCTCCGCGCGCCGGAGCACCCCCTCGAGGCGGCCCGCCGGGCTGCGGCTCGTCGCGCTCATCGCCCTGCAGTATGCGGGAGCCGCGGACCGTCGAGGGGCCGGACGAGACGGGGCCCGGGCCCGGGCGCGCGGCCGCCCGTCACCGCGAATCGGCGCGGTCGTCGCCCGGCGGGCGCGGGGGCCCGCCAGCGGGGAGCCCGGCCGCCCCGCCCCCGGGGAGCTCCGTCGCGGCCGGCCGGCCGATCCAGACGTGGCCGTCGGCGAACCGCTCGGCCTTCCAGATCGGCGCTCGCGCCTTCGTCGCGTCCATCGCGAACCGGGCCGCGTCGAAGGCGGCGTCGCGGTGGGGCGCGCAGGCGACGATGACGACGGAGACGGCCCCCAGCGGGACGTCCCCGGTCGCGTGGACGATCGCGAGGCGCTCGACGCCGAAGCGGGCCGCGGCCGCGTCCGCGATCTCGCCGAGGACGCGGAGCGCGAGCGGCTCGAATGCCTCGTACTCCAGCGCCTCGACGCGCCGGCCCGCATGGCGCCGGGCCTCCGCCTCCTCCCCGGGGGCCGGGACGCCGGGCGTCTCGCGCGTCCGGCCCTCGAACACGACGACCGCGCCGTCGGCCGGCGTCGCGAGGCGGTCCGCGAGCTCGCGGCCGAGGGACGGCGGGAGCGGGGCCGGGACGAGCTCGATGATCCGCCGCGGGCCCGCGGGACCCGGGTCCGCGGGATCCGCCTCGTCACCGCCGTCCTCGCCGGACCCGCCGCTCACGGGAGGGATGCAGGCGAGCTCGTCGCCCTCGGCGAGGGAAGCGTCCGGCGCGGCGTACTCCCCGTTCCGCGCGAACCGGACGTACGGGCGACC
>JAJZRQ010000100.1 GCA_021802585.1 Chloroflexota bacterium | reverse complement strand
CCGGCCGCCGCGCCCGAACCCGCACCGGCGCCCGCGGCCGCGCCCGAACCCGCACCGGCGCCCGCGGCCGAACCCGCGCCCGCGCCCGCGGCCGCCGTGCCCTCCCCCCTGCCCGCCGGCTCGACGTGCCCGGCATGCGGTCGCGCGAACCCGCCGGGCCGCGTCTTCTGCGTCTCCTGCGGCGAGCGCCTCCCCGCCCCGGCACCCGCCGCGCCGTCGGGCCCCCCGGCGAGCGAGGGGCCGCGGCTTCGCCCGATGCGCCCCGGCGCCGCGGCGACGCCCAGGCCGCGCCCGATCGTCCAGCCTGCCCGCCCGGTCGAGGCGCCGCCCGCGCCGGCATCCGCTCCGCCGGCCCCCGCTCCCGCACCGGCGGCGCCGCCCGAGCAGCCGCCCGCCGCGCGGCCCGTCGCTCCGCCCCCGGCACAGCGCCTCGCGATTGCCCAGCCGGCCGCTCGCCCGCCGGCCGCGGCGGCGGCACCGATCCCGGCCGCGGCGGCGGCACCCGCCCCGGTGCCGCCCGATCAGCCCGCGGCGCGGCGCCCCGAGGCGGCGAAGCCCGGTCCCGAGCGCCCGCGGCCCGCGTCCCGCGCGGCCCGGGAAGAGACGCCGGCCCCGAGCCCGGGCGATCTCGTCTGCGCCAACTGCGGGATCGGGAACGACCCCGCCCGGAAGTTCTGCCGCCGCTGCGGCCAGAGCCTGGCGACAGCCGTCGTCGCCACGGCCCGCGTCCCCTGGTATCGCCGGATCTTCCGCCGTCGGGCCAAGCGACCGGTCGCCGCCGGAGAGCGGCCGAAGAGCATGCGCACGGACGGCCGGTCCGGCGGTGGCATCCGCCCCGGCCGCATCCTGGCGGCCGGTGTCCAGGTGCTCCTCCTCGCGGGCGCCGTCGGGATCGTCACCGGGTACGCGATCGTCCCGAGCTGGCGCGACGCGGTGAACGGCCTCATCGGCTCGGTCGCCGAGGTCTTCGTCCCGGCCGCGGACCCGGTGAGCACCGCCGGCACGGCGACCGGGGCCGCCCTGAAGGATCATCCGGCGCAGCGCGCCTTCGACGGGACGACCGCGTACTGGGCCGCGCCGTTCGCCGACGCGGCCCCGCCGAGGATCACCGCGGCGTTCGAGCCCCCGGCAGACATCTCGAAGGTGCTCGTCACGGCGGGGGCGTCCGGCCAGGCGTTCAAGTCGATGGCCCGCCCGCGCGACGTCACCCTCGAGTTCCTCGATGCTGCCGGGACGGTGATCGCCGCGAAGGACTACGAGCTGAAGGACCAGCCCGAGCCCCAGTCGTTCGATGTCGGGGCGAAGGCCGCCGCGACCGTCCGCCTCACGGTCCGGTCCGTCTACCTCGCGGCGACGGCGGATGCGCCGGTCGCGATCACCGAGGTCGAGTTCTTCGGTCGGCGCCAGGCCTCGCCGTCCGGATCGCCCGTGCCCTGAACGCTCAGGGGCGCTCGCCGGCCCCGACGCCGAGCTCGGCCAGGATCCGGGCGTAGCCGGACCGGGCGCTCGTCGCGGCAGCCTGGTCGCCGGATCGCTCGCGCGCCTCGACGAGGAGCCGCCACAGCGGGTCGTGGTACGGGTCGACGGTGAGGCCGGCCGTGCAGGCGTCGGCCGCACCGGCCGGATCGCCGTCGAGCAGGAGCCGGGCCAGCCCGCACGCCGCGTCGACGGCCTCTGCCCGGGCCCGCTCGCGGCGGGTCGCTACCCAGTCCGCCGGGCCGTCTTCCGGGAGGAGGTCCCCGCCGTACGCCGCGAGGACGGCCCGGTAGGCGTCGATCGCCTCGCCGTCGCCGCGCGGGGCCGCGCGGCGGGCGTGGACGACGGCGTCCTCGAAGACGAGGAGGTCGACGACCGATCCCTCCGGCAGGCAGAGCCGATACGCGTCGCTGTCGCGGACGAGGAGCTCGCACTCGCCGCGCCCGGCCCCGGGGGGCGCGAGCTCCCGGCGCAGCGAGGACAGTGCCACGTGGAGGTTCCGCGCCCCGACCTCCGCGTCGGCCTCGGGCCAGAACGCCTCCTGGAGGACCTCGCGGTGGACGGGCCGGCCCGCGTCGAGGGCGAGGAACCGGAGGACCGCGCGCGGGCGCGGCCGGAGGGCGCCGAGGTCGAGTGGCCGCCCGGCGATCCTCATGCTGAACGACCCGAACAGGCGGATCTCGACCGGCGGCGACGACCCGGGAGCAGCCGCGGCGGCACCGGGAGCGCCGGGAACGTCGGGGGTCGCGGGCCGGCTCCCGGGCATGGCGACGCCGGCGTCGGCGAGGACCGCGTCGGCCGCGGCCCGGAGCTCGCGGCCCGCGGCAGGGTCGAGCTCGGCGAGGGCGAGGTGTGCGACGGCCGCAGACACGGCCACGCCCGTCGAGCGGGCGACGGCCTCGGCCGCGAGGGCGGCCTCGCGCGCGTCGGGCGCGCCGGCACGCGCGAGCGCGAGGGCGCCGAGCGAGCGGGCCCACGCCTCGAGGCTGCCGGCCCCGAGGGACCGGAAGCGCCCGGCTGCCGCCTCGAGCGGCTCGAGCGCCGCGTCGGGCTCGGCGAGCGCCGCCCACCCCTCGGCGAGCGCGGCGAGGCCCTCGCCCCAGCGGTCCTCGTCGCGTGCGGCCGCGTCGCGGACGGCGGTCGCGTCCGCGCGGGCATACTCTGCGCCGGCCGGCGACCCGGCCATCGCGAGGGCCGCCCGCCCGACGCGGGCCAGCCAGCCGAGGCCGAGACCCTCGGCGGCAGCGACCGCCCGCTCCGTCTCGACGACCGCCCGCGAATCCCCGGCGAGGAGTCCCGCGACTCCGGCGCCGAGGGCGGCGGTCACTCCGACGACGGGTCCGCCCGAGGCGCCGTCGGCGGCGCGGCGGAGGATCCGGCGCGCGTCGTCGACGCGCCCGCCGACGAGGGTCGCGAGGCCGGCGGCGAGGAGTCCCTCGGCCACGTCGTCCGGCGGCGGGCGCCGCGCGAGCGGGTCGCGGGCGGCCGCCGCGCGAAGGGTCCCGCTCCAGTCCTGGGCCGGCGCCGGCAGGGGGTCGAGCCACGCCGTGATCGCGCGGCGCTCGCGCCGGCAGGCCGCGCCCGCCTCGCCCGAGCCGAACAGCGCCTCCGCCCGCCCGTACGCGTCGACTGCGGCCGTCCAGCGCCCTTCGGCCCGGTGGCGACGGGCGGTGGCGAGGATGAGCCACGGGTCCTGGACGAGGAGCGCCGGCGGGAGGGTGTCCATCCACGCCCCCTGGCCGGCCGCGAGCCGCTCGCCGTGCCGGTCGAGCAATCGGTCGACCGCGGCCCAGTCCTCCGCCCGGCTGAACGCCGCGACGGCCTCGGCGATCCACCCGTCGGCTTCGAGGAGCTCGCCGCCGCGGCGGGCATGGGCGCGGGCGGCCGCCTCGCCGACCGTCTCCGCGAGGAGGCCCTCGAGGTGGCTCCGGAGCACCTCGTGGTAGCGGTACGTCCCCTCGTCGTCAAGGGCGACCGTGAAGACGCCCCGCCGCTCGAGCTCCTCGAGGAGCGCCCGGCTCCCCCCACGCTCGAGGAGGCGGTCGCAGAGGCTCCCGGTGAGGCGGCGGAGGACGCAGGTCCCCACGAGGAACTCCCGGAGGTCGTCGGGGAGCTCCGCGACCACGTTGCGGGTGAGGTACTCGCGCATGAGTCGGGAGCTCGGGCCGAGCCCGGCGAGGAGCCGCTGGCGCTCGTCCGGTGGCTTGTCGCGCGTCGCGAGGTGGAAGAGCTGGAGCCCCGCCGCCCAGCCTTCCGTGCGCCGGGCGAGCCGCGCGAGCTCGTCCGGGCGGAGGGCCTGCCCGTAGAAGTCGCGGAAGAGGCGCTCGACCTCCCACGAGCGGAACCGGAGGTCGTCCGACGTGACCTCGAGGAGCTCCCCGGAGACCCTCCGGCGGGAGAGGTTGAAGGCGGGCGGGACGCGCGACCCGGCGATCGTCGCGAGCGACGGCGGAGCGTAGTCGAGGAAGCGCTCGAGGGCGGCCTCGGCGGGCGTCCCGGTGAGGGCGTGGAGGTCGTCGACGACGAGGAGGAGGCGTTCCTCGGGCCGGGCGTCGAGCGCGGCGGCTGCGTCCTCGACGCAGGTCCAGGGGCCGGCGAGGCCGGGGAGGACGGCTCCGAATGCCGCCTCGAGGTGGGCGGCGAGCGTGCGCTCCGAGGCGTCGACGCTCTCGGCGCGGTACCACGCGGCCGGCGCGTCGGCGAGTCCCGCCCATGCCGCGAGGAGCGTCGTCTTGCCCGAGCCGGCCGGGGCGACGACGAGGGCGAGGCGATGCTGCCAGAGCCGCGGGACGAGCTGGTCGAGGCGCTCGCGGGGAAGCCAGCGCACGCGCGGCGCGCGGATCCGCGCGGGAACGATCCCGGTCGCCCGGTCCCGTGCGCCGCCGTCACCCGCCCGACGTCCGTCGGCCGGCCCCATCCCCATCTGGCGCTGCGTGCTCGCTCCCCGTGCCGGCGTGGCCGCTGCCCCGGCAGACGAGCATTCTCCATCGTCCGAGGCGCCCGGTCCAGAAGGTTATCCACCGTCGGTCACCCGCCCGGTGCCTCCGGCCAGGACCACCGGGCGGTGACGCGGCGCGCCAACGAGGTCGCTGCGGGCGCCGACGCGCCGCGATCGCGAGGCGGCGGCGGGGTCGGCGGGCGGCTCAGCCGGGGTGCGAGCGCAGCGATCGGAGGCGCTCGAGGAGCGCCTCGGGGTGGGCGTCGTGGACGCTCGCGTCCTCGAGCAGCCGGTCGGGCCGGTGGGAGACCGCCACGAACTCGCGCTCGAAGGCCGTGCGCTCGGCGGGGCCGCCGAGGACGACGATGGGCGAGCGGTCGCCGAGCTCGTGGAGGACGCGCAGGTGGAACGCCGGGGCGCCGGCCCGCCGGGTCCGGCGACGGACGCGGGCGATCTCGTCGCGGCCGTCGGGGCGGGTGCGCGCGATGACGGCCTCCGTCGCGGCGAGGAGGACGACCGCGGCGCCGGGGCTCCCGTGCGTCATCGACGCTGGCGTCGGGCCCATCGCGCCGGGGCTCGTCGTCCGCGCGCCGGGGCTCGGCGCGCGGACGACGCCGGCCGCGGGCGGCGGCGTCGCGTGACTCGATCGGCCGTGCATCAGGACACCTCCACGCCGCCATCGTGGCCGAGACCGCGGACCTCCTCGACGGCCGTTCGGATCGGATCGCCCCGCCGAAAGTCACCGGAACCTGCGGCGCCCTCGCGCCGTCAGGGGCCCATGGACGACCGACCCCGCCGGCGACGGCCGGCGCTCCTCCTCGCCGCCCTCGGTGCGGCCGCGGCGCTCGCGGGCTGCGCGGCCGCGGCTCCCGTGCCCGCCCCCTCCGGCGCGTCGCCGGGCCTGTCGGCCGCGCCCCCCGCGACCTCGTCGCCGGCCGGCGGGGCGATCAGTCGCGAGGACGCCGTGGCCACGGTGCTGGCCCTCGACCCGTCGTTCGCGGGGATCGGCCCCCTCGACCCGGGCGTCATCGGGCAGTCGGCGTGGTACGAGGTGCTCCCCGGCACGGTGGGCTGGCGCGTCGTCGTCACGAAGGGCTGGGGAGACTGCCCGGCCGGCTGCATCAACCGCCACACCTGGACGTACGAGGTCGACGGGTCGGGGAGCGTCCGGCTCGTGGAGGAGGCCGGCGACCCGCTGCCCGACGACGCGAGCGGCGGCGGGGCGGACGGCAGTCCTGCCCCTCCGCCGGCCCCGATCCCCACGGATGGCGGGCCGTGGATCGCCGGCCGCGCCGTCGCCGGGCCCGTCTGCCCCGTCGAGCGGGTGCCGCCCGATCCGGCCTGCGCCGACCGGCCGGTCCCCGGCGCGGTGATCGTCGTCCGCGGCGCCGCCGGGGCCGAGGTCGCGCGCGTCACGACCGCCGCCGACGGGACGTTCCTCGTGGCGGTCCCGGGCGGCGGCACGTGGTCGGTCGAGGCCCGGCCGGTGGAGGGGATCCTGGGGACGCCCGCCGCGATGCCCGTCGAGGTCCCGGATGGACCCGCGGCCTGGGTCGCGGTCGTCGTCTCGTACGACACCGGGATCCGGTAGCGGCCGCGAGCCCGCGCAGCGGCCGGTGCCCGGTCGGTGCCCGGACGGCCCGTGGGTCCGGCCCCGGCCCCGGCCCTGCTACGCTGCCGCTTCGATGACCCGCCGTCGCCGCCCGCTCGCCGTGCTCCGCGCCCGCCTCGCGATCCCGGCCGCCGTCGTCCTCGCCGCGAGCCTCGTCCTCGCGGGATGCGGCGCGTCCGACGAGGCTGCCGCCGGGATCGTCGTCGCGGTGGACGCTCCGGGCGGCCAGGTGAGCGGCTTCACGCTCCGGTCGCAGCAGGGCGAGACGATCACGTTCACGATCGGCGACCTCCAGGTCGACGACGTGGCGTTCCCGGCGGCGCACCTGACCGAGCATGCCGTGACCGGCGCGCCGGTCGCCGTCGAGTACCGCGTCGTCGACGGCGTGAACGTCGCTCGGCGGCTCGTCGACGCCCCGTGGGCGGGCCCGTCGCCGTGACCGCGGGCCCGGCCGCCGCGACCGCCGGCGCGCCCGTCGTCGCCACGCGGGGGCTCTCGTTCCGCTACCCGGCCCCGGGGGGCGGCGTCCTCGCCCTCGACGACCTCAGCGTCACCGTGGAGCCGGGCATCGTCGGCCTCGTCGGCGCGAACGGCGCGGGCAAGAGCACGCTCCTCCGGATCCTCCTCGGGCTCCTCGTCCCGACGGCCGGGTCGGCCGCCGTCCTCGGCCTCGACGTGCGCCGCGAGGGCACCCGGATCCGCGAGCGCGTCGGGTACATGCCCGAGCACGACGTCCTCCCCCCGGACGTCTCGGCCACGGACCTCGTGACCCATCTCGCCGAGATGTCGGGCCTCCCCCGGTCGGCCGCGCGCGAGCGAACGGCCGAGGTGCTCCGCCACGTCGGCCTCTTCGAGGAGCGCTATCGCCCGATCGGCGGCTACTCGACGGGGATGAAGCAGCGCGTGAAGCTCGCCCAGGCGCTCGTCCACGACCCCCGCCTCCTCCTCCTCGACGAGCCGACGAACGGCCTCGACCCCGCGGGCCGCGACGAGATGCTCGAGCTCGTCCGGCGGACCGGCACCGAGTTCGGGATGGCGGTCGTCGTGAGCTCGCACCTCCTCGGAGAGATCGAGCGCGTCTGCGACCACGTCGTCGCGATCGATGCGGGCCGGCTCCTCCGCGACGCCCCCCTCGCGAGCTTCACGGCCCGCACCGGGACGCTCGTCGTGGAGGTCGACGACGGCGCCGCCGACCTTGCCGCCGACCTCGCCGCGGGCGGCGCCCAGGCGCTCGCCGACGGGCCGCGCCGCGTCCTCGTCGATGCCGACGCGCGGGTCTTCGACCTCGTCCGCGACGCCGTGGCCGCGCGGGGCCTCGCCCTGACCCGCGTCGAGCCGGCTCGCCACCGCGTCGAGGACCTGTTCCGCGACGCGGTCGACGACGGCGCGCCGCGGGCGGCCGGCGACCCGACG
>JAJZRQ010000099.1:2709-7503 GCA_021802585.1 Chloroflexota bacterium | reverse complement strand
CCCCGGCCCCGGTCCGCACGCCCGCGATCACGCCGGCACCGACCGCCGAGCCGACCCCCGTGGCAACCCCGGCCCCGACCGCGACGCCCGAGCCCACCGTCGCGCCGACCGCGACCCCGTCGCCGACCGCGACCGCGGAGCCGACGCCCACCCCGACTCCTGCCCCCTCGCCGACGGAGAAGCCGCGACGGACCCCTCCGCCGTCGGCCAGCCCGTCGCCGACCCCCACCCCGGCGCCCACCGAGGCGCCGTCACCGACATCGCCGTAACTGCGGGGCGGGCAGTGCCCGCTTCGCCGTTCCGGGCCTTCCGGAAGGCGTTGGAAGAGGAAGCGACAGCCGGATCGGCCGCCAGAAAGGAGCCCACCTGCCGATCCGCACCCGGGAGCCGGCAGCTCCCGGTCCAGCCCAATCGCATCCCCACTAGGGAGGAACTCACTTGAGTCTCTGGAAGAAGGCGGTCAGCGTCGGCACGAGTGCCGCGCTCCTCGCTTCGCTTCTCGTCACCGTTGCCGCGCCGGCGGCGCTCGCCTCGACGGCCGTGGTCTCTGTGGGCACGGTTGCCCGCGGCACGACATCGACGAACGCGGCGACCTTCACGTTCACCGAGAACTCGGTGAACGCCTTCGCCGGTGCGGGCACCCTCATCGTCACGATCCTCGATAGCGCCGGCGGCAACACCCTGTCGTTCGTCGGCACGCCCGTCGTCACCGCCCCCGGCTCGCTCGGGGCGGTCTCGGCGACCAAGTCGGGCAACGTCCTGACGATCTCCACGACGAACCAGGATCCGTTCAACGTCGAGCAGATCACCGTCTCCGGCCTGAAGATCTACGCGAACCTGGCCGCGTTCGACGGCTCCTCGGCGGCGACAGGCGCGATCCGCGCCACGCTCACCGGCACGCTCGCCGGCGGCGTGCTCAGCGCGACCGCGACCGCGACGGGCATCCTTCAGGCGGTCCTGCCCGCGGGCGCAGCCACGGTCGACGTCAACGTGACGTCCGCGTGCAACTTCGTCACGTCGGGCAACACTGCCAACTTCTCGGATGTGTCCGATGCGCGGACCATCACTGTTGGAGGCGGCCCGACCACGACGGGCGTCCAGCCCATCGCCTTCGCGGCCGGCACTTCCGCCCATGCCGTCGGATCTACGGTCACCCAGACCGTCCCGAACTGCAGCGCCGGCATCGCCTCGCCGGGCACCGTGGCCGACGTCGTCGTCGAGTCCACCTCCGGCGCCACCGGCGTCGTCCCCGGCGAGCAGAACCAGGCCGCCGGCTCCGTGACGGTGACCGAGCAGACCGCGGGCTACATCGCGGCCGGCACCCTCACCTTCACCCTGTCCCCGGCGAACGTCCTCTTCTCCGCCTCGCCGTCGGTCAGCAAGACCGGCAACATCGGGGTCGGCTCCACCTGCAACCTCTCGTTCGACCGGACGAGCTGCACCGTCACCGTCTCGGCGGCCTCGACAGCCGTGTCCTCCGTGACGATCAACGGCATCATGCTGGACGTCGGGGCGGGGGTCGCCCCCGGCTCCGCCGTCACGGTTGCGGTCACCGGCAGCCCGGCGATCAACGTGGCGATCGACAGCGACAAGATCGCGACCGTCGGCCGCGTCATCGTCGGCGTCGCCGCGCAGCCCACGATCTACATCAACTACAACGACCAGGCGACCGGCCTGATCTCGCTCACGGAGCAGGGCGCCGGCTTCTTCACGGGCGGCTCGGGCTCGAACAACACGTTCGGCCTCTGCCTGACCACGGGGGAGTCCTTCACCCGCCTTCCGTACGCGGTGGTCACGTCCGGTGACCTGAAGCTCCTGAGCGGCGTCGTCGGCGGCACGTCCGTCATCGGCACGGCGAATGGCAGCTCGTGCGTCTACTGGACCGTGTACACGGCCTCGACCGTCGCCTCGACGATCGAGATCCGCGGTGTGGACGCCACCGGCGCCGTTCTGCCGTCCGGCCCGCTCGCCGGCCCGCGACTCAGCGTCCCGGCTGGCCTCCAGCCCGGCACCACGCAGGCGCGCATCCTCGTCGGCCTGCGCGTTGACGTCCTCGCCAACAACGCCAGCGCGTTCTCGAGCCTCGTCTCGTTCGCGACCCGCGCCTTCAAGAGCGGCGTCGTCGTGACGGCGCTCAGCCAGCCGACCATCCCGGCCGGCACCACGGATTCCCTTGCCGGCAACCTGACCATCAGCGAGACGCTGAACGGCCAGTTCAAGCCCGGCCAGAGCATCTGCGTCACCATCCTGCCGCGCGCCAGCAATGGTGTGCGGACCCAGGACACGTTCCTCAAGACGGCGACCACGAACGATCTGCCAGTCATCACGACGAACTCCGCGTCGGGGCTGCTGACATCGGCCGTGGCCGTCCCCGGCTGCGGGTCCCAGTTCTACATCGATGGCCCGTTCTCGACGATTCCGTTCCTGCCGAACCCGGGCGCCAGCTTCAGGATCAGCGTCAACCAGCAGTCGTTCGGCGGCACGCTGGGCGTGATCACCATCGCCAACATTCACCTGATCACCACGGCAGATGCCGCGGCCGGAACGGTGCTCGTTGACGTGATGGGCGACGTCGGCGGCGGAGCCGTGCAGTTCGAGTCCGTCGTCTCCAACGCCAAGATCGGCGTGAAGCCGGCAATCTCGATCGGCGCGGTGAGTGCTCTCGGCGTCAACCCGACCTCCGGCTACAGCACGAAGACCCCGAAGGTCCAGGCTGCCGGCAAGTACATCACCTGGAAGTTCACGGGCGGGGCGGCCCTCGCCGGCCAGCGCGTGAACGTCCTCAAGGCGGTCCGGATCAATGGCGCGTGGGGCGGCCCGGCGTACCTGAAGTCGGCGTGGGCTGATGCCAACGGCATCGTCACCGTCACGATGAAGGCCTCGGCCGGCACGGTCCTCAACCTCCGCGTCCAGTGGCCGGGCGCCGGCAACCTCGGCGTCAGCACCTCCAAGGCGCTCGGCGCGCACTGGAAGTAACCCCTGACGGGCTCGTGGCCGGCCTCGCGCCGGCCACGGGACCCCGCTCGACATGAACCGATCGGCCCCGGGGCATCACCCCCGGGGCCGGTTTCGTTCCGGAGGTAGACTCGGAGCATGGATCCCACCCGCCTCGCCGCGACGGAGGCCCGCGACCCGGCCGGGCGCCGACTGGTGGCGCCGCGGCGGCCGGCCCACCTCCGCGCCGTGGCGATCGGCATCGCCACGGCCCTCGCCGTCACGCTCTTCCCTGCGCCGGCGCTCCGACAGAACGCCGCGGCCGACACCTCCTCGGACATCCCGGGCATCCCGCTCGCGCCAGGCGTCGTCGTCGGCCAGCTCGGCGGCGACATCTACGACGTGGTCTACAGCCTCGACGTCGCTCCAGGCTCGGTCATCCTCGCGAGCCTTGCGGGGTCGGGCGCGACCGACTTCGACCTCTACCTCTTCGACGCCACGGCGACGACGGTCGTCACGAACAAGGGGGTGGTCGCCCGCTCGACCGGCCCGACGAGCACGGAGTCGATCTCGTACGCCACAGCGATCGGCGGCCGCTACTACATCGACCTCAACTCCGCCACGCCCGCGATCGGGACCTACACCCTCGCCGTGCAGGTCGTCGCCGACCGCGCCCCCGTCGCGACGCTCGTCCTCGACGGCGGGCGCGAGCGCACGAGCCAGACGAACGTCTCCGTGTCGCTGACCGCGTCCGGAAGCCTCAGCGGACCCGCCAGGATGGCGTTCAGCGCGGACGGGACGACATGGGGCGCGTGGATGCCCTATCAGGCCGTGACGAGCTGGACGTTCCCCGTGGGGGATGGGACGAAGACGCTGTGGGGCCGGGTGGAGAACAGCGCCGGCATCGCCTCCGCTCCGGCCTCGGCCAGCATCTTCCTCGACACCGAGCGGCCGAGCGTGACCGCCGTCGACCCCGCGGTCACGGCGAGCCTCGTCGGCCCGCGACCGACGATCACCGTCACCTTCAGCGAGCCGATCGACCCTGCCTCGTGGGAGCTCCTCGGGCTCGTCGTCCAGACGCCCGAAGGGGCCCTCGTCCCCGGGATGTACGGCGTCGCCCCCGACGGGCTGGCGGGCTGGTACCGACCGTCCGTCGACCTCGTGGTCGGCGCGACGTACGTCCTCACGGTGGCCTCCGTCCGCGACGTCGCGGGGAACCTCGTCGCCCCGATCGGTTCGTGGGTCGCGGTGGACCTGCCGGCGCCGGAGATCGTCGTCACCGCGAGTGCCCGGGTCGTGAACCGCGGCGCGGCGGTGACGCTCGCCGGGCGGCTGACCGCGCCGAGCGGCGTGGCGTCGCTCTCCCTCGAGGCGACCCCGGTGGGGGCCCTCGAGGTCGTCTCGATCGGCGCCGTCCCGGTCGCCGCCGACGGGACGTTCTCCGTCCGCGTGACGCCATCGTCCACGACGGTCTACGCGGTGCGGGTCCCGGCGGCGGGCGGCTATGGCGCCGGCGGCGCGACCGCCACCGTCGCGGTGCGGCGTGGCATCCGGATCACGGGCGCGGCGGCCTCGACCGTGCGCGCGGCACGGGTCGGGTCCCGGATCACCGTGGCCGCGGCGATCACGCCCGTGACGGCCGGTGTGACGACCTCGTTCCGGCTGGAACGCTGGAATGTCACGACCCGGGCATGGCGGCTCGTCGGCACGCTGACGCGGCGGACGGGAGCCGCGGGCACGGCGAGCGTGTCCTGGACCCCAAAGGGGAGCGGCCTCTACCGCTGGCGCGCGATCGCGGCGACGACCCCCGACTTCTCCACGGCCGCGAGCGCCTGGGTGCGTTGGAAGGTCGCCCCGTAG
>JAJZRQ010000099.1:0-2609 GCA_021802585.1 Chloroflexota bacterium | reverse complement strand
GGCCGGCGACATCCCGAACAGCGGGACGGTGACCCTCACCCTTACGGGCGGATGGGAGTTCCGCACGACCGCGCTCGGCGGGGCCGTGGCGGCCACGTTCAGTGCCTCGGCCGGGTCCTGCGCCCTCACGGCGACGACCCCGGTGATCACGGCGACGACGATCGCCACGACGCTCGGCGGGACGGCCACCACCGGGTCCGACCGCTGCCGGCTCACCCTCTCCGGCATCCAGGTCCGGCCGACGATCGGCACCCCGCTCCCGAACGCCGGGACCCTCACCTTCAGCGGCGCGGTCAGCGGTGCCGCGGGCGCCCTGGCGATGGTGGCCGGTGCTCCGGTCCTTACGTTCACCCTGCAGCCCAGCACGACTGCGAGTGGCGGCGTCCCGTTCGCCCAGCAGGCGAAGGTGAAGTCGGCCGACCAGTTCGGGAACGAACGGGTCGGCGACGTCGTCACGCTCGCGATCAACACCGCGACCGTCGTCGGCACGCTCACGTGCAGTCCGGCGACGAACCAGGCGACGACCGTCGACGTGGCCGGCGAGGCGATCGCGACCTTCGCCGGATGCGCCCTCGACAAGGCCGGCTCGTACACCCTGCGGGCGACGGCGCCCGGGCAGGCGGGCACGATCCCCGTGACGGGGACGATCACCGTCTCGATCGGGGCGGCCGCGAAGCTCATCTTCTACCAGCGGCCCGCGGTCGGCGTCGTCAACGTCGCATTCCCGGCCCAGCCGATCGTCGCGGTCGCCGACGCGGGCGGGAACATCGTCCCGTCCGGCAGCTGGACCATCGCCCTCGCGATCGGGACGAACCCGGGGAGCGGCACGCTGAGCTGCTCGCCCGGCTCCGGCACGAGCGTTTCCACCCAGATCACGGCGATCGGCGTCGCCGCGACGTTCTCGGGGTGCAAGATCAACAACGCCGGCATCGGCTACACCCTCACCGCGTCGACCGGCGGCCTGACGTCCGCGACGACGCCGGCCTTCGACGTCGAGAACCTGCTCGTCTTCAGCACCCAGCCGGCGGGCGCCATCGGCGGCGCTGTCTTCACGACCCAGCCGGTCGTCGCGGTCCGGGCGAACGCGGCGAACGCCATCAATGACTCGTCCACGGTCGTGACGCTCGCGATCCGGCCCGGCACCGGTGCGGTCGGAGCGACGCTCACCTGCACCGGCGGGCTGTCGAAGACCGTCGTCGCCGGCGTCGCCACGTTCAGCGGCTGCGCGATCGACAAGATCAGCCCGACCGGCAACCCGTACCAGCTGGTCGCCTCGACCTCCACCGGCCTCTCGCCGGTCAACAGCACGACGTTCGCCGTCACGGTGGGCCCGGCGACGAAGCTCGCCTTCACGACGCAGCCGACGAACGTGAGCGTCGCCCAGTCGTTCCCGGTCTCGCCAGTCGTCACGATCCAGGACGTCGGCGGGAACACGGTGACGACGGGCGCGGCTGCGACCGCGTTCGTCACGCTCGCCATCCTGTCGAACCCCGGCGGCGGCACGCTCACGTGCACCGGCGGCCTCTCGAAGGCGGCCATCGCGGGCGTGGCGACGTTCGCCGGCTGCTCGATCGATCGGGCGGGCGTCGGGTACACCCTCACCGCGACGTCGACCGGCCTCACGTCCGCGACGTCGACCGCCTTCAACGTCACGGCGCCGCCGGCCGTCATCAGCCTCGTCCGCTCGGCGGGGATGGTGGCGTACGGCCAGAGCGTCGGCTTCACGATCCAGTTCGCGACGAACGGCGCGGGCCGGACGTTCACGATCGAGCACACGTACGTCGGCTCCGCGTGGACGCCGATCGCGACGCTCTCGACGAACGCGTACGGCACCGGGTCGTTCGCGTTCTCCCCGACGCGGACCGGGTACTACCGGGTGAACTTCGCGGGGACGACCGACCTCTCGGCGGCGTTCAGCAACGTCGTCCTCGTCGGCACGCGCCAGACCGTCAACCTGTTCCCGACCCACTCGGGCGTCCTGACGATCGTGCGGGGGCGGACGATCACGTTCCGCTCGACGGTCCGGCCGCTCCGCGCGGACCTGCTCCCGTCGCAGGTCACCTTCCGCTTCTACCGCAAGGTCGGCGATTCGTGGGTGCTCCGCTACGAGCGCCACGTTTCGACGGATGCCGCGGGCGTCGCCCGCACGGCGTTCCGCTTCGGCGTCGGCGGCTACTGGTACGTCCGGGCCTTTGCGCCGCGGACGCCGTACAACTCGATCAGCCGCTACACGCAGCGCGAGGTCTTCCGCGTCCTGTGACGCGGTGACGCGCCCGCGGCGGTCCGTTGCGGACGGCCGCCGCGGACGCTGCACGAGACGGCTCTGAGCGACGAGGCCCCCGCTCCGGCGGGGGTCTCGTCGCGCCGGGGGCGGACCCTCGTGGCGCGTGCCCCCGCCCGCGGTGCGTGCCCCCGCCCGCGGTGCGTGCCCCCGCCCGCGGTGCGTGGCGCGTGCCCATCCCCGGCCCGTGGCCCCGCGCCGCCGCGTGCCCATCCCCGGCCCCGCGCCCCTCTGCTCCCCAATGCTGCCCCAGGGATCACTCCGCGACGCCTGCGCGGTGCCGGGTCGCCGCCGAGCGCTCCTGCCCGCCGTTCCGTCACGATCTTGC
>JAJZRQ010000098.1 GCA_021802585.1 Chloroflexota bacterium | reverse complement strand
GGCGGTCGTCAAGCTCACCAACGCAGGCCAACTCAGCCGCCCGCCATCGGCGGATAGATCTGCACGTGATCGCCGTCGCTCAGCGGAGCGCCACGATCGGCCGTGGCGCCATTGATCACGAGGATGTAGGAGGAGCGCGGGAGGCCGAGTACCTCAATCAGCGCCTCGACCGCCGCGCCCCTCGCCACCTCCACCTCAGTCCGGCCGCCGGGAAAGCGCCCGGCGAGCAACCCCTTCAGCGTCACGCTCACGTGCACGCTGGACCCGCCGGCGATTCCCTCGCCCGGCCCGTTCACCAGCCAGCGCCCGTACCGTACTGCGCCTCGACGAGGTGCAGGATCCCGAGCCGCTCGAGGCGCTCGCGGGGCACCATGAGGCTCAGCTGGACGAAGCCCGGCAGTCGGCCGATTTCGACCGCGCCGGAGATCGTCCCGCGGTTCTTGACCTCATCGACGGACAGGTCGAGCAGCTTCGCCGCCCGCGCCACGGCGTTGTCGACCGCGGCGTTGATGAACGCTCCGGAGCCCAGGACCTGGATCGGCAGCACGGGGCCCTCGAGCGCCGTCCGGTGCTCGGCGGCCAGCTTCCTGCCGCGCGCGACCTCGTCCGCCGAGAAGGGCCGCGCGAGGAACGGGAGGTCCTCCGCCGGCGGCAGGAGGATCGGGCCGTCGAGCGCGAGGCCCTTGATGACCTCCACCCGCACGATGATCCGCGCGGAGATGTCGGTGGTGTGCACCGCCAGCTCGCCGTCGCCGATCATCGCGTGCACGTCGCCGGCGTAGATGCCGCCGCCGTCGACCTTCACCGGCACGACGACGATGCTGCCGGCGCGGACCGAGTCGACGTCCATGTGGACGTCCGTGCGGAGCTCGAGCTGCTCCTCGGTGACCGCGAACTCGTGCTTCGCCCCCACGAGGAACGCCCCGAAGTCGCCGCAGTTGTGGGAGCTGGGCAGATCGATCGCCGGAATCGAGCCAAGGTTGCCGGCAGAGATCCGGCAGCGGGTCATGACGCCCACGAGGTCGGCGCGGCCCAGGCCGACGATCGGGTGCTGCTTCGCGTGCTCCTGCAGCACGACCCATTCGCGCGCCTCACCGGCCATCTCCCTCGCGCGCTCGAGCGTCACGGTGACCCCGATCCCCTTCGGATCGTCGAAGGCCATCGTGTAGGCCTGGATCATGTGGAACGGGTTGACCTCTGAGTGGCAGACCTTGCACTTCACAGCGCCGTCGCCGAACCCATCGAGGTACGTGTCGGGGTACAGGAACTGCCGGCCTGCGTCGCGGCACGTGGGACAGATGCCGGCGACGAACGGGTCGCTGAGGTAGTTGCCGTCCCAGCCGGTGTGGGTGCCCGACGTTGTCGCGCGCGACAGCTGCTCGAGCGTCTCGACGTGGAGGGCGATCGCATCGCCGACCCGTGCGCCTTCGACAGCCACGGGGAGTGATACCTCGTGGCCGCTCCGGAGCGACGGCGTGATCATCGGCCCCCAGCAGCCGGGGACCGTCAGGTACTCGATCCGGCCACCGTTGCGAACGGGCCCGAGCATCTCGTTGCTCGGACCGACGATGTCCGTATACCGATCGACGACGACGTGGTCGAGCGCGGCCACCCCAATAGTCTGTGTCATCGCGCGCCCTTCCTTTCGGATCCATGAATGTCGAACGACAATGCGTTGCCACGTTCGGCTGTTGTCACAACCTCCCGGGCGCGACCGGATCCCGGCGTCGCTGGGATCCGGCAGAGACCGCCCGCAGCCGCTAGGCTCCCGCGGGGCGCGCGAGTGGGTTTCCGACCGGCAGAACGGTTCGGCCGTACATCTCGTTCAGCAGGAACGCGAACGCCAGGTAGATCGCCGATGCGCCGGTCGCGACGCCCTCCCATCCACCGATCGTGGTCAGGGTCGCGTTCCCCGTCCAGTTGGCCACCGCGAGGAGCAGCAGCAGGATCCAGGTGAGCGTCAGGACCAGGGTCAGGACGCGGGGAGCCACGAACGAGCAGATGAACAGCCCGAACGTGAAGATGGCCCAGATGAACAGGTACCAGCCCATCGCCGTCCCCGAGTTGGCCGTCGGCCACCACCCGTTCTGCTGCCCGATCAGCAGGAACGCGAACGTCAGCCAGAGGAACGAGTACCCTCCGAACGCCGTGACCGCGAAGGAGTCCTTCCGTCGGAAGGACAGGATCGCGACGATGGTCTGGGCGATCCCGCCGAAGAAGACGGCCATCGCCAGAACCATGCTCCCCAGCTCGTAGACCCCGGCGTTCGCGAGACTGAGGAGGACGGTCGACATCCCATATCCGAGCAGCCCAAGCGGGATGGGGTTCCCGTACTCGGGCGAGGGAAGCGCCGTTACCCGCGCTTCGACGACCTGCGACTCACCGCTGGGCTCCACCGGTTCCCTCCTGCTTCACCACTTGAGCCCGCAGAGCACTTCCGCCTCCATCCGGCCAAGTGCATGGTCACTCTCTTCCCGTGATCCGAGGATGTCAACGGGATGTCGAGGCCGTGTGTGGACGGCCAGCGAACGTGCCCGAGCGCCGTCTCGGTCAAGTCGGCGAAGCCCCACGACGTCCAGTGGGCGCGGAGGATCCTCAAGGAACAGCTCGACCCCAAGCACCCCGCCCTGCCTGGCCTCCGGGCGATCGTTGCTGACCGTGGCTACACGGGCCTCTGCGGGCGGCTCCGCGTCGACCCGACGTGAGAATGTCGCGTCGTCAGCTGGCCCCCCGGTTCCTCCCCTGCCCTCCGGCGCACCACTTGACAACGGCTAGCATACAACCGTATGGTTGTATCGATGCAGACCGCGTTCGAGCCCGATCTCGTCTTCGCGGCCCTCGCGGATGCCACCCGGCGCGACATCGTCCTGCGGGCGCTCGGCGGTCGGGAGGGCGTGGTCGAGCTGGCCAGCCATTACCCGATGAGCTTTGCGGCGGTGCAGAAACACGTCGCCGTGCTCGAACGGGCCGGCCTGGTCACGAAGACGCGCATCGGCCGCCGCAAGGTCGTGCGCACGGAGATCGAGGCGCTGCGCCACGCGCGCGGTCTGCTCGACCAGTACGAGGCGCTGTGGCGCGGCCGGATCGACCGGATGACCGACCTCATCGCCGCCAGCAGGGGGACCCGCACATGACCGTCACCGCTGTCCACAAGGACCCCGCCGCGCTGACGATGACCCTCGTCGCCGAGTTCGACGCCCCGCCGGAACGGGTCTGGGAGCTGTGGGCCGATCCGCGCCAGCTCGAGCGTTGGTGGGGCCCGCCCACCTACCCGGCGACGTTCACCCGCCACGATCTCGCGCCCGGCAGCCGCGTCGAGTACCACATGACCGGTCCGAGCGGCGACCAGCCGCGCGGCTACTGGGACGTCGTCGAGGCAGATCCGCCGCGCCGGCTCGTCTTCATCGACGGGTTCGCCAACGACGACGGGACCCCGAACGACGCCTTCCCGCGGAACGAGGGCCGGGTCACGATCGAGCCGATCCATGCCGGCCGCTCCAGGATGTCCATCGAGAGCCGCTTCCCGAGCATCGAGGCCATGGAGCAGGTCCTGGCCATGGGCATGGAGGAGGGCCTCACCCAGGCCGTCGGCCAGATCGACGCCATCCTCGCGGAAGGAGCCGCCGCATGACCGCCACGATCGAGCCCACGACCCGCACGCTCGCCGTGCCGGGCGCAACCCTCGCCTACGACCTCCGTCCTGTCGCCTCCGCCGCGCCGCCGCTGCTCCTCATCGCGTCGCCGATGGGCGCCGCCGGGTTCGGCACCCTCGCCGGCCACTTCACGGACAGGACGGTCGTGACGTACGACCCGCGCGGCGTGGAGCGCAGCGTGAAGGACGATCCCGCCACCATCTCGACGCCGGAGCAGCACGCCGACGACGTGCACCGGATCATCGAGGCCGTCGGGGGCGGCCCGGTGGACCTGTTCGCAAGCAGCGGAGGCGCCGTCAACGCGCTCGCCCTCGTCGCGGCGCATCCCGGCGACGTGCGGACGCTCGTCGCTCACGAGCCGCCGCTCGCCGCGCTCGTGCCCGATCGCGAGGGGGCGCTGGCCGCGTGCCGTGCCGTCGCCGACGCCTACCAGCGGGGCGGCTTCGGCGCCGGCATGGCCCGCTTCATCGGCGTCGTGAGCCACCAGGGCCCCTTCACCGCCGCGGATGCCGAGGCGCCCGCCCCGGACCCGGCGATGTTCGGGCTGCCGACCGAGGACGACGGCAACCGGACCGACCCCCTGCTGCTTCAGAACATCATCTCGTCCACGCACCACGAGCCGGACTTCGACGCCCTGCGCGCGGCCTCCACCCGGATCGTCATTGGCGTCGGGACCGAATCGGAGGGCCAGCTCGCGTTCCGGGGCGGGGTCGCCGCGGCCGATCGGCTCGGCACGGAGGCGGTACGCTTCCCGAGCGACCACGGCGGCTTCCTCGGCGGCGAGTACGGCCAGGCGGGCGACCCGGAGGCGTTCGCCGCGAAGCTGCGCGAGGTCCTCTCCGAGACCTGACCGCTCACCTGCAGATCGGGCACCTGGCGCCGGCGTCGCCGGCGACGCGACCCTTGGCCGGGCCAGTGCCGGGCCGCCCGGCGCGAGTTGGGCTACGCTCGCCGTCACGCCGCCGGCGCGCCTGGATCGACCGGCCGCGGCGGCCGCACGAGGGCACTCCGCGTGGAGATGATCATCGACTTCCCGGGAGGCGCGCGCGTCGACGCGCACTTCGGCGGCTTCGTCGTGCCGACCGACCAGCCGCCACAGGGCGGTGGCGAGAGCTCGGCCCCGACGCCATTCGCGACGTTCCTGTCGACGATCGGGACGTGCGCCGGGATCTACGTGCTCGGGTTCTGCCGCCAGCGCGGGATCCCGACGGACGGCATCCGCCTCGTCCAGCGGATGCAGTCCGACCGGATGACCGGTCTCGTCCGGGACGTCCAGGTCACCATCGAGCTGCCCGAGGGATTCCCGGCGAAGTACGCGGACGCCGTCGTCCGCGCGGCCGAGCAGTGCGCGGTGAAGAAGCACTTCGAGCAGCCGCCGACGATCCGGGTCGAGAGCGTCCTCGCCGGCTGACTGGCCCGGGCGGCCGGCATCCGGGGCACCCCCGCCGGCGGCACTCCTCGGGGCTCTACCGGTGGAAGGCCTCGAGGGCGGTCCGCTCTGCCTCGACGGCGTCGCGATCCGCTGGCGGGAGGGTTTCGAACGGGTCGACGACGATCCGCCCGTCGCGGACCGACCAGGCCCCGACGACGCGGCCGTCGACGAGGACCGTCCCGACCGAGAACGGGTTCCTCGTCGAGAACACGCGCGGGCGGTGCTCCTCCGGCAGGACGCCGGCGCGGCGGGCGTGAACGAGGAGCGACGCGTCCCAGTGCGGGAGGAGCCGGGCGGGCGCAGGCGTGTCGGCGTCCGGAAGGGGCGCCCCCGGCAGGTCGACGAGCTCCCGGCCGGCGACGTCGAGGTGCCGCACGAGGGTGAGCCCGCCTCCACCCCGCCGCGCGTCGTCGACGGGGATCCCCGCCCACGACGCCACGTCCCGCCAGGTGGCGGGCCCGAAGGCGCGGAGGTAGGCGCGCACGAGGTGGGCGAGCCCCTCCTCCTCGTCGGCATCGGCCGGCCCGACCCAGTCCTCGGCGAGGGCGAGGCGGTCGGCGCGCCGGCGCTCCCACGTCCCCGACGGGGGCACGCGGACGAGGTCGACCCAGACGCCGAGGCTCCCGACGAAGCCGGAGGCGACCTCGCCGAGCTCGGCGACGGTCCGCGCCCCGCCGGCGAGCCCGGCGCGCACGCCGGCGGCGCGCTCGAGCATCGTCGTCTCGCCCCCGCCGACACGAACCGCCCACGCGCGTCTTGCCCGGCGGACGCCGAGGGCATAGCGCCAGTATTCGCGACGCGACACCACGTGGATCGTCGTCCGCTGGAGGGTCGCCTGGACGACCGTCCGCGCCTCGAGGGCCGCGGTGAGGTCAGGGCGACGGAATCCGGCGACCCGCGCCCACAGCCCGACATAGCCCGACGGGGCGTACTGGGTCTGCAGCCCGCCGACCTGCTCGACGACGTCCTCGATCGGGCGATCGGCCCGCGCGAGGAGGAGCTGCCGGGCGAGGAGCGCCCGGTTGAGGGCGCGCGGCGTGAGGGTCCGCCCGGCCATCGCTTCAGCCCCCGGCGGGCTTCGCCAGCCCCTCGACGACCTCGACCCCGGGGAGGGTTCGCAGGATCGACGGCGGGGCGATGACCTTCCAGGCCCGACTGCCGCCGCCGAGGACGATCCGCTCGCGCTCCATGACGGCCGCGTCGACCCAGATCGGGAGCCCCGCCGGAAGGCCGAAGACGGTGACCCCGCCGATCTCGTGGCCCGTGACGGCCCGCGCCTCCTCGGGCGCGGCGAACGACGCCTTCCGCGTCCCCAGGCGGTCGCGGACGGCCCGGTTGACGTCGAGGCGGTGCGTCGCGAGGACGACGCACGCCGCGTGGACCGGCGGGGTCGCCTTGCCGACGACGAGGATCGTGTTCGCCGAATCGGCAAGGTCGAACCCGTAGGCGGCGCAGAACGTGGCCGTGTCGGCGAGGGCCGGGTCGCAGGCGAACAGCTCGTACGCGCCGCGGCCCGCGAGGTCGCGCTCGAGGGCGGCGCGGTCCGCGTCATCCGTCATGACCGCGTACGGTAGCCGATCGTGGACCGGCGGGGCGCGCCGTGCGCCGGCGATCGTCGAGGACGTCGCCCGCGGTGGCTGCCCCCGCGGTCCCGCTCCCGCCGTCCTGCCCCAACCCCGCCTCAGTGCGCGGCGGCGGGCGACCCGGGCCGCCGGCCGGCGGCACGGAGGGCGATCTCGATGAACGGGCGGATCCGCTGGGCGACCTCGACCCGCGTCCGCCGGAACGCCGCCAGGCGCGTCTCGTCGTCGCCCTCCACCTCCGCCGGGTCGTCGAGGCCCCAGTGGAGCGAGTTCGTCGAGCCGGGGAAGACCGGGCAGGTCTCACGGGCGCGGTCGCAGACGGTGATGACGTAGTCGAACGTCTGCCCGAGGTAGGCAGTCACCGGGTCGCTCGTCGCGGCCGACCAGTCGATGCCGGCCTCGGCGAGGACCCGGATCGTGTACGGGTTGACGCCCTTCGGCTCCGTCCCGGCGGAGTGGACCTCGAAGTCTGCGCCACCGTGCTGGGTCAGGAGGGCTTCCGCGATCTGGCTCCGGGCGCTGTTGCCGGTACAGACGAAGAGGACGCGAATCGGGGCGGCGGGCACGGATGATCCCTCCTGGGCCGCCCCGGCGCGGCCGGCGGCGGCGATCGTGAGCTCGAGGTCGGTGAGCTCTGCTTCGAGCCGCTCGAGATCATCGCGCTGGCGGGCGATCTCGCGGCGCTGACGGGCGATGAGCGGCTCGAGCTCGAGGTCCGTGGCTCCCCGGCCGACGCAGACGCCCGCGAGGCGCCCGGCGTCGAGCGGCGCGAGGCCGAGACGGCGGAGCGACACGACGAGCCGGAGGCGGGCGAGGTCGCCCTCGCCGTACCGACGGTACCCGTTCGCGGCGCGGCGCGGCGCGGGGAGGACGCCGGCGGCTTCGTACCAGCGGATCGCCGAGGCGGTCACGCCGGCCCGCCGGGCGAGCTCGGAGACGTTCATGCCCGGATCGTAAACCTTCGAGCTACTTGAAGGTCAAGCGGCCCCGGCCGGAGGCCC
>JAJZRQ010000097.1 GCA_021802585.1 Chloroflexota bacterium | reverse complement strand
GCGTTGTGCTGCTTGAAGTCCTCCCACTGGAGGATCGCCCGCGGGAAGACCGCCTGGACGCCCTCGACGAACGCCTCGATGAACGCGTCGTACTCGGGCCCCCGGAGGCGCGGATGGCGCCAGCCGACGTAGAACGGATCGGAGAGGAGGGCGGCGTTGTCGGTCCCCACGTCGAGCGAGACCGGCAGCGTCCACGCCGGATAGATGCCGGCCCCGGCAGAGTAGAGGGCGAGCTTGCCGACCGGGATCCCCATCCCGCCCGCCCCCTGGTCGCCGAGGCCGAGGATCCGCTCGTTGTCGGTCGCGACGATGAGGCGGACCTCGGTCTGCGATGCGTTCCGGAGGACCTCCGCGATGCGGCCGACGTCGGCGGGGGTGATCCAGACGCCGCGGGGGCGCCGGAAGATGTGGCTGTACTCCTGGCACGCCCGCCCGACCGTGGGGGTGTAGACGATCGGCAGGAACTCCTCGAGGTTCTCCGCGAGGAGGCGGAAGAACAGCGTCTCGTTGCGGTCCTGGAGCGCGGCGAGGCCGATGTACTTCTCGAGGTCGTCGGCCTTCCGCCGGACATGCTCGAGCTCGAGGGCGAGCTGTTCCCCGAGGGTCATGACCTGCGTCGGGAGGAGCCCGTGGAGGCCGAACCAGTCGCGCTCCTCGTTCGTGAACGCGGCGTCCTTGTTGTAGAGGGGCCGGCCGAGGAGCGAGCGGCCGCGGAAGGCGACGCGGAGGGGCGTCCGAGGATCGGGGGGCGCGGCGAGATGCGTCAATGGGTCACCACCACAGTTGCGGTCGTATGGGCCACGACGTGCTCCGAGACACTGCCACGGAGCACGCAGTCGAGGGCGCTGAGGCCGCGCGACCCGACGACGATGGTATCGAAGCCGCCCTCGGCGGCGATCCGCTCGATCGTCAGGGCCGGGTCCCCGATCGGCTCGAGGAGGTCGACGTGGAGGCCGTGCTCGGCGAGGGCGCGCTGGGCCTCGTGGAGCTCGCGGGCATGGGCCTCGCCGCCGTCCCATGGCTCGGTGGGCGTGCCGTCGGGACCGACGGGGACGACGGAGACGACGGAGAGGGACGCGCGGAACGCGAGGGCGAGGGCGGCGGCGGTCTCCAGCGCACGGCGCGCGGGCTCGCCCCCGTCGTACGCGAGAAGGATCCGTTCCATCGACAGCGCTCCAGCTCGCGAGTCGGCCGGACGCCGGGTCGGCTCGGTCCTCGTGGCACAGCGTCGCCTCGCGCCGGCCCCGCGGGTAGGGCGGTTCGACGCGATCTGGGGTGCCGGTCGGATCGGGGCGCCGGGCGGCCGGGCGGGGGTGGGCCGCGAGCCGGCGGGTCCCTTGACAGGGATGTCACCCGCCGTAGAATTCAACGACCGGTGAACGCCGCCGCCGGGGCGGACCACCGCCGGAGCGCGAAGGCACGGGGCGATGACCACGCAGACAGCGCCGCCCGGGCGCCAGACCCTGGAGGCGCCCCCCGCGATCCGGGCGACGGGCCTCGTGAAGGCGTTCGGGCCGATCCGGGCCGTGGACGACGTCAGCTTCGAGCTCCGCCCGGGCCGGATCTACGGCCTCCTCGGCCCGAACGGATCGGGCAAGACGACGCTCATCCGCCTCCTCACCGGGATGGCCCGCCCGACCCGCGGCCGCGCCGAGGTGCTGGGGGTCACGATGCCGGCCCGTGCGGTCCTCGCCCGGATCGGCTACATGACCCAGAGCGACGGGATCTACCCCGGCCTGACGGTCGGCGAGAACGCCCGCTTCTTCGCCGCGGCCTACGGGGTCCGCGGGACGGAGGGCGTCCGCGACGCGCTCCACCTCGTCGACCTCGACGGGCGCCTCGACACCGTCGCGGGGACGCTGTCGGGCGGCCAGCGCCGCCGGCTCTCCCTCGCCTGCGCCCTCGTCCACCGGCCTCCGGTCCTCTTCCTCGACGAGCCGACCGTCGGCATCGACCCCCTCCTCCGCGCCGAGTTCTGGGCCCACTTCCGGGCGCTCGCCGAGGGCGGCGCGACGATCGTCGTCTCGAGCCACGTCATGGACGAGGCAGACCGCTGCGACGAGCTCCTCTTCATCCGGTCGGGGAAGGTCATCGCCCGGGGCACGGGCGCCGAGGTCCGGGCCCGCGCCGGCACGGACGACCTCGAGGAGGCGTTCCTCCGTCTCGGCAGCGACGTGGAGGCGACCCGATGAGCGGCCGGCGCATCCTCGCGATCTTCCGGCGGGTCGCCCAGGAGATCCGCCGCGACCACCGGTCGGTCGCCCTCCTCCTCGTCGTCCCGATCGTCATGACCGGGCTCATCACCTTCATCGTCCGCGAGGGCCAGACGCCGGTCGTCGAGGCGGTCGTCGTGAACCGGGCCGGGCTGCCGGGTGTTGTCGTGGCCGACGCCCTCCGCGCGGCGCTCGAGAAGGACGGCGGCACGGCGACCGTCGTCGCCGACGAGGCGACCGCGCGGCGGGCGATCGAGGACGGAACGGCCTCCGTCGCACTCTTCCTCCCCGCCGGCCTCGCGCAGGCCGGCCCGACCACCCTCACGATCCTCACCGACGGCCTCGACCCGTTCGGGGAGGCGGCACAGGCGTCGGCCGTCCAGCGGGCGATACTGTCGGCCGTCGCGTCCCTCACCGGGAGGGCGCTGCCGACGATCGAGCACACGACGCTCTACGGCACGCCGACCGACGACCCGATCGCCCCGTTCGCGCCGGCGATCCTCGGGTTCCTCGCCTACTTCTTCGTCTACATCCTCACCGGCGTGAGCTTCCTGCGGGAGCGCACCGGGGGCACCCTCGAGCGCCTCATGGCGACGCCCGTGACGCGTGGCGAGGTCGTCGCGGGGTACGCCCTCGGCTTCGGCGCCTTCGCGACGGTCCAGGTCGTGCTGCTCCTCGCCTGGGGACTCGGGAGCGTGAGCGTCCCCGCCGTCGGGCCGCTCCCCCCGTTCTCGGTCGGGCTCGGCCTGCCGATCGCGGGGAGCCCGCTCCTGGCCTTCCTCGTCATCCTCCTCGCCTCGCTGGGCGCCGTGAGCCTCGGAATCTTCCTCTCGACGTTCGCCCGCACGGAGCTCCAGGTCGTCCAGTTCATCCCCGTCGTCATCGTCCCGCAGTTCCTCCTGTCGGGGATCCTCTTCCCCGTCAGCGGCCTGCCGGACATCCTCCAGCCGTTCGTCGGCCTCATGCCGATCACGTACGCGGTCGACGGCCTCCGCCAGGTCCTCGTCGCCGGGGCGGGCCTCGCCACGCCGGCGCTCCAGCTCGACCTCGGCGTCCTCGCCGCGCTCGCCGTCCTCTTCGCGGGAGTCGCGGCCCTGACGATCCGCCGGGAGGTCGCGTGAGCCGCGCACCGCGCCCGGCCCGGCCGGCGCGGACCGGGCGCCGCCCCGGCGCGCCGGCCACCCGCGACCGGATCCTCGAGGCCGCGAGGGCCGCCTTCGGCGAGGCCGGCTTCGAGGGCACGACGATCCGCGGCGTGGCGGCACGGGCCCTCGTCGACCCGGCCCTCGTCCACCACTACTTCGGGTCGAAGCAGCAGCTGTTCGTCGCGGCGATGGAGCTGCCCGTGGACTTCGGGGCGATCGCCCCGCGGCTCCTCGAGGGGCCGCCGGAAGAGCTCGGCGAGCGGATCGCGCGCTTCGTCCTGGACCTGTGGGACGCGCCGTGGACGCGGCCCCTCATGCTCGGCCTCCTCCGCTCCGCCGCGACCGACCCGGTCGCCGCGGCGATGCTCCGCCGGGTCCTTGCCGAGGGTCCGTTCGCCGCGATGGCCCGGGCCTCCGACCGGCCCGACGCGGACCTCCGGGCGGCGCTCGTCGGCAGCCAGCTCGTCGGCCTCGCGATGGCCCGCTACATCGTCGCCGTGGAGCCGCTCGCGTCAGCGCCGCGCGAGGTCGTGGCCCGGGCGCTCGGCCCGACGCTCCAGCGGTACCTCGTCGGGGAGCTCGACGACGCCGACGGTGGGATGGCCGGGACCGCGCGGCGCTGAAGGGCGCGGACAAACCGGCCCGCGGGTGGACGGGCCCGCGGCCGGCGCCCCGGCGGCGGATCAGCCGGCCGCACCCTCCTCGGGGGCGGCGGGCGCCGCGGCCTCGGCCGGGGCGGCCTCGGCCGGCGCGGCCTCGGCCTCCGCGATCCGCGGCGGCGCAACCTTGAAGACGATCTCGTCCGGGTCGCTGAGGAGCGTCACGCCGGGCGGGATCACGAGGTCGCGGACGTGGATCGCGGCGTCGAAGTCGACGAGGACCGACAGGTCCGCCTCGACGACCTGCGGCAGGTGATCCGGGCGGGCCTTGACCTTGAGGCTGCCCGTCGCGTTGAGGAGCGTGCCGCCGTGCCGGGCGACCGCCTCGGACTCGCCGACGCCGTGGACCGGCACCTCGACGGTGATCTCCTCGGTCATCCGCACCGCGAAGAGGTCGACGTGGATCGGGCGGCGGCTGACCTTGTGGATCTGGACGCCGTGGATGAGGACGGGCTTCGGGCGCGCCCCGTCGATCGAGAGGTCGATGAGCGCGTTCGGCCCGACGTGGCGGCGGAGGAGGTCGAACTCGTGGGCGTCGAGCGAGATCGGCGACGATTCGAGGCCGTGGCCGAAGACGACGGCCGGGAGGCGGCCCTCGCGCCGGAGGCCGGCGTTGGCCTTCAGGAGAGCGGTGCGGCGCTCGGCGGCGAGCGCGGGGCGGGCGGAGCTCATGCGGGATCCTCTGGTGCTGGCAGGTCTGCGGGCGGCGGCCCGCGCCGGTGGGCCGCGCGGCGGGCCGGGCGGCGCCCGGGCCGGGCTGGGCGGCGCGCTCGATCGTGCGCAGGGTAGCACGGCCTCCCCCGGTGCCGGGTGTACGATCCCGCCGCCATGACCGCCACGATCCTCGTCGTCGAGGACGAGCACGCCGTCGCCCGCGGAATCGAGTACGCGCTGGCCCAGGAAGGCTACGCCGTCACCGTCGCCCGCTCCGGGGAGGAAGGCCTGGAGTACGCGAGCCACCAGGCGCCGGACCTCGTCGTCCTCGACGTCCGCCTCCCCGGGATGGACGGGTTCGAGGTCCTCCGGCGGCTGCGCGGGACGGGCGCGAAGATGCCGGTCCTCGTCCTCACGGCGCGCGACGACGAGGTGGACAAGGTCATCGGGCTCGAGCTCGGCGCCGATGACTACCTCACGAAGCCCTTCGGCCTCCGCGAGCTCATGAGCCGGATCCGGGCGCTCCTCCGGCGCGCCTACGGCGACCTGGCGAACGCGGCCGGCGGACGCGTCATCCGCCATCGCGACCTCGTCATCGACCTCGAGCGCCGGCGCGTCCAGCGCGGCGGGCGACGGATCGGCCTGACCCCCACGGAGTTCGAGATCCTCCGCCACCTCGCGAGCCGCCCCGGCCGCGTCTACAGCCGGGGCGAGCTCCTGGAGCTCCTCCGCGACTACGAGGCCCTCGACCAGGACGAGAAGACGATCAACGTCCACGTGAGCCATCTCCGGGAGAAGATCGAGGACGACCCGTCGCAGCCGGTCTTCGTCCTGACCGTGCGGGGAGCCGGCTACGCGTTCGCCGATCGCTGATCCCGCGCCGGGTCCCGGGGCGGGCGACCCGGCTGGGACCGCCGGGGCCGCGGCCGCCGCTGACGTGCCCGCGCCGTCCGGGACGGGCGGCCGGACGTTCCAGGCGCGGCTCACGATCGCGTTCGTCGTCGTCGTCGCCGCCTCCCTCCTCGCGGTAGCCGCGATCGTCGTCAACCGCCTCGACGCGTACTTCCGCGAGCAGGAGCAGGCCTCCCTCCAGGGTCGGGCGACCGTCGCCGCGAACCTCGTCCGGATCTTCGCCCTCTCGGCCGCCGGCACGAGCCCCGTGATCGGCGCGGGGAACACCCTCAACCCGTCCGTCGCGGCGCTCCTCGGGCGGGACGACTTCCTCGCCTTCCTCGCCGACCAGGTCGCCCTCGCCGACGTCGAGGTCCGGATCGGCGGCGTCGTCACGCCCGACGACCAGGTCGTCGTCACCCCGGCCGCCGGGGGGACGTTCTCGCAGGCGCTCGCGGCCGCGCCGGCGCCCGGCCAGGCCCGCGAGCTCCTGCGCGCCACCCTCCCGCTCTTCGGGGGCGACGGCGCGCCGTTCGGGGAGCCGTGGGGGATCGAGGTCGTCCTCGCGAACCCGTACACGACGCGCTCCTCGACCCTCGGCACGATCACCGGCCTCATCGCCGTCGCGGCGCTCGGGGCGCTCCTCGCCACCGTCTTCGTCTCGGCCTACCTCGCGGCCCGCTTCACGCGCCCGCTGCGGCGCCTCGGCGAGGCGACCCGGCGCCTCGGCGCCGGGGACCTCTCGGGGCGGGTCCCGGCGGAGGACGTCGGCTCGTCGTACGCGGAGGTCGCCGACCTCGCCCGGCAGTTCAATGCGATGGCCGAGCGCCTCGAGGAGTCGGTCGAGCTCATCCGCCGCGACCGTGACCGCAGCCGCGACTTCCTCGCCGACGTCTCGCACGAGCTGCGGACGCCGCTCGCGGCCCTGCGGATGAACACGGAGCTCCTCCAGGGGGCGGCCGGCGCCGAGCCCGCGACGCGCGCCGAGTTCCTCGCGACGAGCCGCCAGCAGCTCGACCGCCTCGACTGGCTGGCGCACAACCTCCTCGAGCTCTCGAAGCTCGAATCGGGCCTCCTCAAGCTCGACCTCCGGCCGGACGACCTCCGCTCCACGGTCGAGTCCGCGTTCGAGCAGGGGGAGCCGGCCGCGCGCCGCCGGGAGGTCGCCCTCGCCCTCCGGCTGCCGCCCGCGCCGGTCCGCGTCCGCCACGACCCGCAGCGGATCGGGCAGGTCGTCGCGAACCTCCTGGGGAACGCGATCAAGTTCACGCCCGCCGGGGGGACCGTCGAGGTCCTCCTCGAGCCGCACCACGACGGCGCCCGCCTCGAGGTCCGCGACACGGGCGTCGGCATCGACGCGAGCGAGATCCCCCACATCTTCGAGCGCTTCTACCGCGGCTCGCGGGCGAGCGAGGCCCGCGGCTCGGGGAGCGGCCTCGGCCTCGCGATCGTGAAGTCGATCGTTGACATGCACGGCGGGCGGATCGCCGTCGAGAGCCGCGTCGGGGCCGGCACGACGTTCACCGTGACGCTCCCGCGGGACCCGCGACACGGCGACGAGCCGGCGGCCGCGGAGCGGCCGGTCGCGGAGCGGCTGGCCGCGGAGGCCGACCGCCGGCGCGATCCGCCGAGATGACGAATTCTTCATCGGGGTGGGGCTCGACACGCAACGTCGATCCGGCACCCTTGGCGGCAGCAGGTCGCCATCCCGACGCCCACCCGGCGCGGTCCGCCGCGCGAAGCAGTCACCATCGACCCCGGAGCACGAACCCTTCATGACCGAACCCCTCGACCCCACCGCCGGCGCGCAGCCGCCGTCCGGCACGCCCGATCCGCAGCAGTCGACGCCGCCGGCGCCGGTCCCCCCCGCGTCCGACGACGCGACGCGGCCGGTCGTCTACTCGCCGGCCGCCGACCGCCGGCCGGCGTGGACCGACGTCGTCGTCGAGGGCGACGCCGAGGACGCCCTCCCGCCGACGCCGCGCCGCTGGATCGAGCCCGACGGCGCGACGACGGCGACACCGGCGGCGTCCAGCGCGTCCAGCGCGTCCAGCGCGTCCAGCGCGTCCGCTCGCCCGCGGCGGGGCCTCGTCGGCACCGTCGCCGCGGTGGCCCTCGCGGCGGCCGTCGTGGGCTCGCTCGG
>JAJZRQ010000096.1 GCA_021802585.1 Chloroflexota bacterium | reverse complement strand
CCCCTCCCAGGCGGTACGTGCGGGAGAGGTCGCGCGCCTCGAGGATCGGGGTCATCGGGCAGCTCCTCCGCGCGAGGCGGTGCGGCGACGCACCGCGGGCGGCCGGGGGGGACGGCGGGTCGGGCCAAGGAGGCCCGCCCGCCGGGCGGGCGCCGTCATGCGCCGAACAGGAAGCCGAGGAAGGCGACGAGTCCGTCGAGGAAGCCCGGCGCGGGCGTCGGGACGGCGGTCGGGTCGACGACGCGGAACGACGGCCCGGCCGGCGGTGGGGCCGCGCGCGCGACTGGGACGCCCGGCGGGCCGGCGGGGGCGTCGGCGGGCTCGTACATCGCGGGCGGCCCGGGCGCGCGGTCGAGCGCGGCGACGGGGGTCGGGGTCGGCTCGGGGGTCGGCTCGGGCGTCGCCGCGGGGGTCGGCGCGGGGGTCGCGCGCGCCGGCTCGGGCGTCGCGGCAGGGCGGGGGGTCGGCTTCGGGGTCGGCTTGGGGGTGGCCTTCGGTGTCGGCTCGGCCGTCGGGTTGGGCGTCGGCTTCGGGGTGGCCCTCGGCGTCGGCTTCGGCGTCGGCGCCGGCGTCGTGCCCCCGCAGCGGTCGGCGAAGAGGACCGTCCACATCTTCTTGTCGCCCGGCCCCTTGTACGCGCCGACCCCGATGACGTCCCAGGCATCCCCGAGGATGTTCGCGCGGTGCCCGGCCGAGGCCATGAACATGTCCTGGACTGTCTGCGTCGCGACGTCGTCGGGGTACGTGTTCCAGCCGATGTTCTCCCCCGCGACGACGAAGCAGTAGCCGCGCTCCTGGAGGACGTCGAAGACGGTGCCGGCACCGGGGATCGAGTGGCTGAAGTAGTCGCGCTCGATCATGTCCTGGCTCCGCCAGCGGGCGATCGAGGCGAGCGTCGCGTCGACCTTGAGCGACCGCAGGCCGGCGCTCGCGCGGGCCTGGTTCGTGAGGGCGACGAGCTCGGCCTCCGCCGCGGCGTCGAACGAGCTGTTGTCCCACGCGGCGACCGCGCCCGGGGCCGCGGCGACGCCGAGCGTTGCGGCGAGGAACGCGGCCCCGACGAGCGCGGCGAGGCGGCGGAGCGGCGCGGGGGACTGGGTCGCACGGGTCACGAGCGGACCGTACCGGTCACCACCGCCCCCCTCCTAGCACGCGATGGTCCGGGGTGGACCGGGACGGTGGTCCCGGCTTCAGCCTGTGGTGGCCTCCTCGACCGTCGGGCCGAGGATCCGGGCCGCCTCCTCCACCGGGATCCCCGCCCGGCGCGCGTAGTCGGCGAGCTGGTCGCGCCCGATCCGCCCGACCCCGAAGTAGGCGCTCGCCGGGTGCCAGAAGTAGTAACCGGAGACCGACGCCGCCGGGTGCATCGCCCCGGACTCGGTGAGGCGGATCCGGGCCCGCCGCTCCGGCTCGAGGAGGGCGAAGATCGTCCGCTTCTCGGCGTGGTCGGGGCAGGCCGGGTAGCCGGGCGCCGGCCGGATCCCCTGGTAGCGCTCGGCGACGAGGTCCTCGTTCGAGAGCGCCTCGTCGGGGGCGTAGCCCCACAGCTCGCGCCGGACCCGCTCGTGGAGGCGCTCCGCGAGGGCCTCGGCGAGGCGGTCGGCGAGCGCCTTCGCGAGGATCGCCGCGTAGTCGTCGTGGGCGGCCGCGAAGCGGGCAACGAGCCCGTCCACCCCGTGACCGGCGGTCACCGCGAACGCGCCGACGTAGTCCGCGACCCCACTCTCCCGGGGCGCCACGAAGTCCGCGAGGGCGAGGTTCGGGCGCCTGTCGCGCTTCGCCATCTGCTGGCGGAGCGTGCGGAACGTCGCCAGCGGGACGCGCCGCTCCTCGTCGCGCCAGAGAACGATGTCGTCCTCCACGGCGTTCGCCGGCCAGAACCCGACGACCGCGTCGGCGCGGACCTCGCCGTCCGCGACGATCCGCCCGAGGAGGTCGAGCGCGTCCCGGTGGAGGTCCCGGGCCGCGACCCCGAAGACCGGGTCGTCGAGGATCGCCGGGTACCCCCCGCGGAGCTCCCAGGCGGTGAAGAACGGGGTCCAGTCGATCCGGTCGACGAGCTCCGCGAGCGGGTACCGGGCGAAGGTCCGGACGCCGAGGAACGAGGGCCGGGGCGGGGTCACGGCCGACCAGTCGAGGCGGAGCCGGTTCGCCCGGGCCGCGGCGATCGTCAGCCGGCCCCCGGCCGCCGCCCGCTCGCCGCGCTCCCGGCGGATCGCCTCGTACTCGTCGCGCACGCCCGCCGCGAAGGCCTCCCGGCGCGCCGGGTCGAGGAAGGCCCGCGCGACGCCGACCGCGCGCGAGGCGTCCGGCACGTAGACGACCGGTCCCGAGTACGACGGCGCGATCCGCAGCGCCGTGTGGGCCCGCGAGGTCGTCGCCCCGCCGATGAGGAGCGGGGTCGTGAAGCCCTCGCGCTCCATCTCGGCGGCGACGTGGGCCATCTCGTCGAGCGACGGGGTGATGAGCCCGGAGAGCCCGACGAGGTCCGCCCCGACCTCGCGGGCGCGCTCGAGGATCCGGGCCGCCGGGACCATGACCCCGAGGTCGATGACCTCGTAGTCGTTGCAGCCGAGGACGACTCCCACGATGTTCTTCCCGATGTCGTGGACGTCGCCCTTCACGGTCGCCGTGACGATCGTTCCGGCCCGGCGCCCGGTCCCCGCCCGCTCGGCCTCGAGGAAGGGCACGAGGTGGGCGACCGCCTTCTTCATGACCCGGGCGCTCTTCACGACCTGCGGGAGGAACATCCTCCCGGCGCCGAAGAGGTCGCCGACGACGCCCATCCCGTCCATGAGCGGGCCCTCGATGACGTCGAGCGGGCGGACGGCGCGAAGGCGCGCCTCCTCGGTGTCCTCGACGATCCAGGCGTCGATCCCTTCGACGAGGGCGTGGCGGAGGCGCTCCTCGACGGGAAGGGCGCGCCAGGAGAGGTCCGCCGCGGCGCGCGCCATCCCTGCCTGCCCGCCGTACCGGACGGCGACCTCGAGGAGCCGCTCCGCCGCGTCGGGCCGCCGGTCGAGGACGACGTCCTCCACCAGCTCGCGCAGCTCCGGCTCGATGTCGTCGTAGACGGGGAGGACCCCCGCGTTGACGATCGCCATGTCGAGGCCGGCACGGATCGCGTGGTAGAGGAAGACCGCGTGGATCGCCTCGCGGACGCGGTCGTTGCCGCGGAACGCGAACGAGACGTTGGAGACGCCGCCCGACGTCGGCGAGCCCGGCAGCTCGGCCTTGAGCCGCCGCACCGCCTCGATGAAGTCGACCGCGTAGTGGGCGTGCTCCTCGATCCCGGTCGCGATCGCGAAGATGTTCGGGTCGAGGATCACGTCCTGGGGGGCGAAGCCGACTTGGCGGACGAGGAGGCGACGGGCGCGGGCGAGGACCGCGACGCGCCGTTCGAGCGTGTCCGCCTGGCCCTCCTCGTCGAAGGCCATGACGACGACCGCCGCGCCGTACGCCCGGCAGAGGCGGGCCTGGCGGAGGAACGCGGCCTCGCCCTCCTTCAGCGAGATCGAGTTCACGACGCCGCGCCCCTGGAGCTGGCGGAGGCCGGCCTCGAGGACCTCCCACTTCGAGCTGTCGACCATGACCGGGACGGCGGCGATGTCGGGCTCGGCGGCGATCCGGCGGAGGAACCGCGTCATCGCGGCGACGCCGTCGAGCATCGCCTCGTCCATGTTGACGTCGAGGAGCTGGGCTCCGTTCTCGACCTGCTCCCGGGCCACCGCGACGGCCTCGTCCTCGCGGCCCTCGGCGATCATCCGCGCGAAGCGCCGCGAGCCGGTGACGTTCGTCCGCTCGCCGACATTCACGAAGGCGTTGCCGGGCGGCGGGATGACGAGCGGGAGGAGGCCCGCGAGCCGGGTCGCCGGCGGGATCGCCGGGATCGCGCGGGGGGCGAGGCCGGCGACCGCCGCCGCGATCGCCTCCACGTGCGCCGGCGTCGTCCCGCAGCAGCCGCCGGCGACGTTCACGAGGCCGTGCTCGGCCCACTCGCGCATCGCCGCGGCCATCGCCTCCGGCGTCTCGTCGTACCCGCCGAGCTCGTTCGGGAGGCCGGCGTTCGGGTACGCGGAGATCGGCCGGTCGGCGACCCGTCCCAGGACGTCGAGGTGCTCCCGGAGCTGCGCCGGGCCGAGGGCGCAGTTGAGCCCGACGATCACCGGGTCGGCGTGGCGGACGCTGTACCAGAACGCCTCGACGGTCTGGCCCGAGAGCGTCCTCCCGGAGGCGTCGACGATCGTCCCCGAGAGCATGATCGGGACCGGGACGCCGAGCTCGTCGGCGAGCGAGCGGAGGGCGAAGATCGCGGCCTTCGCATTGAGCGTGTCGAAGATCGTCTCGACGAGGAGGAGGTCCGCGCCACCCTCGAGGAGCCCCTCGGCCGCCTCGCGGTACGCCGCCGCGAGCTCCTCGAACGTGACCGCCCGGGCCGCCGCGTCGTCGACGTCCGGGGAGAGGGAGGCCGTCCGGTTCGTCGGCCCGAGCGAGCCCGCGACGTACCGCGGCCGGCCCGGCCGCTCGCGCTCGGCGGCGTCGGCGACCTCCCGGGCGAGGCGCGCGGCGGCGACGTTCACCTCGCGGACGACGCCGTCGGGGAGCGCGTAGTCGGCCTGCGCGATCCGCGTCGCGGTGAACGTGTTCGTGGTGACGATGTCGGCTCCCGCCGCGAGGTACGCCGCGTGCGCCGCGCGGACGGCGTCCGGGCGGGTGAGGGCGAGGAGGTCGTTGTCGCCCCGCAGGTCGCGCGGGTGGCCGCGGAACCGGTCGCCGCGGAAGTCGGCCTCGGTGAAGCGGCGCGCCTGGAGGAGGGTCCCCATCGCCCCGTCGAGGACGAGGATCCGGCGCCCGAGCTCGACCGGGAGGAGGGCCAGCCGGTGGAGGCGCGCCGGGCCCCCGGCCGCGGTTGCGACCGCGGCGAGGTCGCCGCCGGGCGGCGCTCCCGCCCGCCCGTCCCGGGCGTTCATCGGGGCGGCGCGGCGTGCCGCTCGCGGATCCGGCGCACGAGCCCGGCGCACTGCTCGTAGCGCCCGAAGCTCGGCATGATGTACGTCCCGGCGACCTCGTCCTCCACCGCCGCGAGGAGCGCGTCCGCCATCTCGATCCCGACCTCGGAGCCGCGCTCGCCGGCGGCGCGCATCGCCGCCCGCGCCTCGGCGGGGATGACGATCCCCGGCACCTCGTTGTGGAGGAACTCGGCGTGGCGCGACGAGACGAGGGGGAGGACGCCGAGGAGGAGGGGGACCGGCAGGCCGCGCGGCCCGAAGCGGCGGTGCGCCTCGTCGAGCATCGCCTCGACCTGCGCCGCCGAGTACAGCGGCTGCGTCATGACGAGGTGGGCGCCGGCGGCGAGCTTCCGCTCGAGGCGGTCCCACTCCGTCGCGGCGTCCGCGGCGGTCGGGTCGAGGGCGCAGGCGATCGTGAAGCCGGCCCGCTGGCCGATCGGGCTCCCGGCCTGGTCCTCGCCCCGGTTGAGGCGGGCCAGGATCTCGACGAGGCCGATCGAGTCGACGTCCCAGACGCCGGTCCCGGTCGGGTAGTCGCCGACCCGCGGGGGGTCGCCGGTGAGGGCGAGGACGTTCCGGAGGCCGAGGGCGTGCGCCCCGAGGAGCTCGGACTCGAGGGCCATGAGGTTCCGGTCGCGGGTCGTCAGGTGGACGACGCACTCGAGGTCGAGCTCGTGCTGGATCCCGAACGCGACGGCCATCGCCCCCATCCGCACCCGGGCCATCGCCGAGTCGCTGACGTTCACCGTGTCGACGCCGGCGGCCCGCAGGAGGCGGGCGGCCTCGATCGTCCGTTCGATCCGGATCGACCGCGGCGGGTCGATCTCGACGGAGACGACGAAGCGCCCCGCCGCGAGCGCCGCGGCGAGCCGCGTCGGGGCCGGGGCGTCGGCCTCGGCGGGCGACGCGGCGACCTCCACCGCGGCCGAGCGAGGCTTTGGGGTCGCCTCGGGGGCGCCGGGGCGCGACCACGGGGGCGCGGCCACGGGGGCTCGGCCAGGCGCGGAAGGGGCGGAGGGGGCGGACGGCTCCGCCGCGGCTGCGCGCCGCGCGTCGAGCACGGCCCGCATCGCCGCGATGTGCGCGGGCGTCGTCCCGCAGCAGCCGCCGACGATCGCGGCCCCCGCGTCGAGCATCCGCGGCGTCACCTCGGCGAAGTAGTCGGCGCCCGCGGCGTAGATGAAGCGCCCCTCGAGGCGCTGCGGCAGGCCGGCGTTCGGCATGATCGAGCGGGCCGGCCCGGCGTCATCCGGCAGCCCGAACGCCTCGAGCGCGTCGAGGCATGCCGCGGGGCCGGCCCCGCAGTTCACCCCGACGGCGTCCACCCCGGCCGCCGCGAGCCGCGCCCACGCCGCCGCGGGATCGGTCCCGTCGGGGAGCGCCAGCTCCTCGCCGAACGTGAGCGAGGCGAGGATCGGGAGGTCGGAGGCCCGGCGGGCCTCGTCGATCGCCCAGAGGAGAGCCCCGAGGTCGGCGTGCGTCTCGAGCACGACGACGTCGATCCCGCCTTCGAGGAGCCCCTCGATCTGCTCGCGGAAGAGGGCCCGGGTCCCCGCCTCGCCGAGCGACGCCAGCTCGCGCGTCGGCGCCCCGAGCGGGCCGACGGAGCCCCCGACGAGCGCGTCGCGGCCGGCGACGTCGCGCGCCTCGCGGGCCACCTGGGCCGCGCGGCGGTTCAGGAAGGCCGCCCGATCGGCGAGGCCGAAGGCGTCGAGGCGGTGGCGGTTCGCGCCGAGCGAGAGCGTGAGGATGAGCTCGGCCCCGGCCTCGAGGTACTCGCGGTGCGCCGCGCCGACGAGGTCGGGCCGCGTGGACGCGAGCTCGTCGAGGCAGGCGCGCTGCGGCACGCCGCGGCTGAAGAGGAGCGTGCCCATCCCGCCGTCGGCGAGGAGGGGGCCCTCCCCCAGGCGGGCCCGGAAGCGGTCACGGGGCGTCAGCGTCGGCACGGGCCGGATTGTCGCACCCGGCGCCGCAGACCGACGAAGGACCGCGCCGGGGCCCGGCGACGGGGTACGCTTCGGCGCATGGACGCCGCATTCGTCGCGCTCTTCCACCACCACGCGTGGGCCAGCGACCAGCTCCTCGCCGCGTGCGAGAGCCTGCCGCCGGACCACCTCGAGTGGATCACGCTGGGAACGTACGGCGGGCTGGGCGCCACGCTGCGCCACCTCGTCGAAGCCGAGGAGCGCTACGTCTCGCGCCTCCGCGGCGACGCAGAGCAGCCCGGTCCCGCCGCAAACCAGCCCGACCCGCCCCTCCCTCCGGAGGCGCTCGCCCCCTCGGTGCCCGTCCTCCGCCGCCGGGCCGCCGCGAGCGGCCGAGCCCTCGTGGAACTCGCCGGGTCGTACGCCCCGGACGCGATCCTCCACACGACGTTCCACGGCGAGCCGGTCACGCTGCCGGCGGTCGTCCTCTTCGCCCAGGCGCTCGACCACGGCGGCGAGCACCGGACGCAGGTCCGGCATGCTCTCACGATCCTCGGCTACGACCCGCCGGACATCGACGCCTGGAGCTGGGACGACGCAGTCCGCGGCGAACCGGAGGCGGGTGCCCCGGCCTGACCTCTCAGGCGCGGCGGTGACGGGCGCTCCTGGCACGCGCCCTGGCGCGGCAGTAGCGCGCGCCTGGCACGCGCCCTGGCGCGGCAGTGGCGCACACCGGCGGCGCCGCCGAGGGCCGCCTGCGCCGCGGTCGACGCCGGGCGCGCCGGGCCCGGCGACCCGCCGGCGTCCATGCGG
>JAJZRQ010000019.1 GCA_021802585.1 Chloroflexota bacterium | reverse complement strand
CCGCCGAGCCAGCCCTGACCGGCTGTCGGGATCGGCCGGCGCAATCGGCGTAGTGTGACGGCGGAGGTGCCGTCCCGATGCCCGAGCCCGTCGCGTTCTTCGCCGACCTCGCCGCCGAGGCCCCGCACGTCGCCCGCGGGATCCACAGCCAGACGCTCTACGACGGGCTCGACCTGCGGCTCGTGCTCTTCACCTTCGCCCCGGGCGAGGAACTCTCGGAGCACACCGCGGCCCGCCCCGCGATCGTCCACGTCCTCGACGGCGAAGGCGAGGCGGTCGTCGGGGGCGAGGCCCATCCGCTCGCCCCGGGGACGTGGTTCCGCATGCCGGCCGGGATGGCCCACTCGATCCGGGCGCGCACGCCGCTGCGGATGGCCCTCTACCTCCTGCCGGCCGGCCGCTGAGGCTCGAGGCGCGCGGCGGCCGTCGGCCGGTTTGACCGCACCGGGGCGGCGGTCTATGCTCCGCCGGGCTCGCCGGCGCGCGACGGAACCGCGCGTCGGTGGGCGCTCGCGCCTGCCGACTTCGCCCGGCGGCGGCGCCGGGGCAGGAATCCAGGGCGGAGGAGGTGATCCCGGCATTGGCAGAGATCCGCGTTGGTGAGAACGAGACCTTCGAGAGCGCCCTCCGTCGCTTCAACAAGAAGATCCAGCAGTCCGGCATCCTCGCCGAGGCTCGCCGTCGCGAGCACTACGAGAAGCCGAGCGTGAAGCGGAAGCGCAAGGAGGCCAAGCGCAAGAAGGCCGCCCGCCAGCAGGGTTAGCCGCCGGGGCCGGCGGCCGCGGGGCACGGTCCGTCACGAGGACCGCCCCCAGCGTCCCCGCCGGTCCACCTGCTTCCCTGGCCCGATCCCGGGCCCCGGAGGCCCATCGCATCCGGCGCGCCGTCGGCGCGCCCCGGCGGAGGAGCCACCCCGGTGTCCCTTCGTGACCGCATCCACGATGAGATGACCGCCGCGACGCGGTCCGGTGACGCGCTGCGCCGCGACACCCTCCGGATGGTGTGGAACGCGATCTACGGCGTCGAGAAGCGCGACCGCGCGATCCTCGGCGACGATGACGTGCTCGCGGTCCTCGCCCGCGAGGTCAGGACCCGCCGCGAGTCGGTCGAGGCCTACCGGAAGGGCGGCCGCGACGACCTCGCGGCGAAGGAGGAGGCCGAGATCGCGGTCGTTGCCGGCTTCCTGCCCCGGCCCCTCGACGAGGTCGAGCTCGCGGCTCTCGTCGCCGAGGCGGTCGCCGCCACCGGCGCGACCTCGGCCCGCGACCTCGGTCGGGTCATGGGGTGGCTGAGCCCCCGGACCCGCGGCCGGGCCGACGGGAGGGTCGTCTCGGGGATGGTCGCCGCCGCCCTCGCCCGGGCCGATCTCGCCGCTCACGACGACGCCGGCCACGCCCCCGGCGCTCCGGCACGGGGAGGCGGACCGGGCTGACGCCCGGCCGACGAGCGCACCGATGCTCTCCCGGCGCCTTGACCGCGTCGCCGCCTTCACCCGGCGGGACGCCGTGCGCCTCGTCGTCGCCGCGGCGCTCCTCGTCACGGGCCTCGGGGCGGTCCTCTCGATCGACGACCTGCCCCGCGCGGTCGACCTCCAGCCCGGCGACCTCGCCTCCGCCGAGGTGCGCGCGCCGCGGACGATCGTGTTCGCGAGCGCGAGCGAGACCGCGGCGGCGCGCCAGGCGGCGCGCGACGCCGTCCCGCCGCAGTACGACTTCAGGGCGGAAACGGCCGCGGCCCTCACGCGCCGCCAGCTCGACGCCCTCGCCCTCGAGCTCAAGCCGGTCGACGCCGCATTCGCCCTCCCGACCCCCGAGGAGCGCGCGACGGCCCTCGCCGCCGTTCTCCCCGTGCTCGCGCCGGACGGCCGGAAGACGCTCGTCGCGCTCGCCCCCGAGCGCTGGGCCCTCGTGAGCGCCGAGGCGGCCCGCGTCCTCGGCCTCGTCCAGCGGGCAGAGCTTCGCGACGCCGAGCTGGAGCCGGTGCGCCGCGACCTCGGGGAGCGCTTCTCGGCCGCCCTCACGGACGGCGAGCGGGCGCTCGCCACGGAGATCGTCGCCCCGCTCCTCGTCCCGAACGCGACGTACAGCGAGGCGCTCACCGTCGACGCCCGCGACGCCGCCGCCGCCGCGATCGCCCCCGTCTCGTACACGATCCGGCAGGGCGAGGTCATCGTCGAGGCGGGCAAGCAGGTGACCCCGCTCGAGATCGAGAAGCTCCAGGCCTTCGGCCTCACCGAGGCCCGCCTCGACGTCGCCCGGCTCGCCGGCTGGTTCCTCCTCGCCGCCCTCGTCGTCGTCCTCCTCCTTGCCTGGACCTGGCGCTACCGGCAGGAGCTCTGGCACCGCGCCCGGGCGCTCGCCCTCCTCGGCCTCGTCCTCCTCCTCGTGGCGCTCGTCTACAAGCTCACCGCCGGCCGCTCGATCCTGCCGTTCTTCGTGCCCGGCGCCGGCGCCTCGATGCTCGTCGCGATCCTCCTCGGGGCGGGCCCCGCGACGATGATCACGGCGATGCTCGCGATCCTCGCGGGGGCCACGAACGGGCTCTCGCTCGAGGTCGCCGCGTACGTGTTCCTCGGCGGGCTCAGCGGGATCGTCGCCGTGCGGCGCGGCGACCGGATCGCGATCTTCCTGCAGGCCGGCCTCGCGATCGTCGTCGCGAACGTCGTCGTCGTCTCGATCTTCTCGCTCCTCGGGGCGCGCGACCTCACGGGGATGCTCCAGCTATGGGGCGCCTCCCTCGGCGCCGGCGTCGGCTCGGCGATCTCCGCCGTCGGGACGTTCCAGGTCGTCGGCAACCTCTTCGGGATCCTCACCGTCTTCCAGCTCCTCGAGCTGGCGAACCCGTCACAGGCGCTCCTCCGCCGGCTCCTCCTCGAGACGCCCGGCACGTACCACCACTCGCTCATGGTCGGGAATCTCGCCGAGCGCGCCGCCGAGGCGATCGGGGCGGACCCGCTCCTCGCCCGCGTCGCCGCGTACTACCACGACATCGGGAAGCTGGCGAACCCCGGTGCCTTCATCGAGAACCAGGCGAACGCCGGCAATCCCCACGACGAGCTGCCGCCCGAGGTGAGCGCCCAGGTCCTCAAGGCCCACGTCGTCGACGGGATCGACATCGCCTACCGGGCGCGGTTGCCACGGCCCCTCATCGCCTTCATCCCGCAGCACCACGGGACGGCCCGGATCTCGTTCTTCTGGGCGAAGGCCCGCGAGCAGGCGGCCGCCCCCTTCGGCGGCCTCGAGACGGCGGCGGGCCGGGCTGCCGCGGACGCGATCGACGATCGGCGGTTCCGCCACAATGGGCCGCGGCCGCAGTCGCGGGAGGCGGCGATCCTCATGCTCGCGGACGGGGTCGAGGCGGCGGTCCGGTCGCTTGCCAGCCAGGACGAGGCGACGATCCGGGCGATGGTCGCGCAGATCATCGAGGAGCGCCTCGAGGACGGCCAGTTCGACGAGTGCGACCTGACGCTCCGCGACGTGGAGCGGGTCCGGGAGGCCTTCGTCGTCCAGCTCCTCGGGATGTACCACCAGCGGATCGCCTACCCGCAGAACAAGGTCGTCGAGCTGGAGGCGCGCCGGAACGCCGTTGGCCCGGGGGCCTGACGCGGCGATGACCGATCCCGGCCGGCGCCCGGGGGCGGACCGGCGTGCCGGCGCCGCACCGGCACCCGGCCCCCGCCCGCTCTACCTGCCGCCGTTCCGGATCGACCTCGAGGCGCGCCCCGGCGTCCCGCGGCCCATGTCCGCCGCCGCCCTCGCCCGCGCCCTCCGCGCCGCGCTCCTTGCCGCCGGGGCCCCGGAGCCCGCGTCCCTGGGCCTCGTCCTGGCCGACGACGCCGAGCTCGCGCGCCTCAACCTCGCCCACATGGGGAAGCGCGGGCCGACGGACGTCCTCTCGTTCCCGCTCCTCCCGCCGGCGGCGTTCCCGCCGCACGAGGGAGGGCCCGCCCGCGCGCCCGTCTCCGCCGGCGGACGCGGCGCCGACGCGGACCGCGCGTTCCTCCTGCCGCCGGGAACCCGCCTCCACCTCGGCGACGTCGTCGTCTCCGTGGAGCGGGCCGCGGCCCAGGCCGCGGCGGGAAGTGGCGGCCAGACGGGCGACGTCCGCTGGTCGGCTGCCGACGAGCTCCGGCTCCTCGTCGTCCACGGCGCGCTCCACCTCTGCGGCTGGGACCACGCGGAACCGGTCGAGGAGGCGGCGATGCGGGCCCTCGAGCGGCGGATCCTCGCCGCCACCGCCGGCTGAGGTCGCGGGTCGGCCATCCTTCCTGCGGGGCCCCACCGGCGGGGCCCTCGCCGCCCGCCGCGCCGCGCCGCGAGCCGCGCGGGGCCCGCCGGCGGTACCATCGGGCCGCCAGGCCCGGTCCGCGTCGGATCCGGGCCGTTCGGCGTGCCGGACGGTGCGCCGTGGCAGGGGAGGTCGCGTGAAGGTCGTCGTCGGACTCGGGAACCCCGGAGAGCAGTACGCGAAGACCCGCCACAACGTCGGCTGGATGGTCCTCGACCGCCTCGCCGACCGCGCGGGCTGGGCGGGCCGCGGGCGGACGCGCGACGCCAGCGCCGTCGTCCAGGGGCGGTACCGGGGCCTCGACCTCGTCCTCGCCAGGCCGCTCACGTACATGAACGACTCCGGGATCGCCGTGCGGAAGCTCATCGCCCGCGAGCGGGCGCCGCTCCACGAGGTCCTCGTCGTCACCGACGACTTCAGCCTCCCGTTCGGGAAGATGCGCTTCCGCGAAGGGGGCAGCCACGGCGGCCACAACGGGCTCCGCTCGATCATCGACGAGCTCCACACCGAGGCCTTCCCCCGGCTCCGGGTGGGGATCGGGGAGCCCGGTCGCGATGCGGTGGACCACGTCCTGTCGACGTTCCACCCGGCCGAGCGGCAGCGCCTCGACGAGCTCCTCGACGCGGCGGCCGACGCCGTCGAGGCGTGGGCGCGGGAGGGCGTGTCGAAGGCGGCGAACCGGTTCAACGCCTTCCAGCTCCGGCCGGCGGACGACGCCCGGACTGCGCCCGCCGGCGCGGTGGACGGCCCGCCGGGCCCGGACGGCGTGCGCCGGACGCGCACCGGCTGGCGCCGGATCCGCCCGGACGCGGGGGACGGATGAGCGCCCGCCCGCGCCGGACGGCCGGCCGTTCCGGCGCGGCGAGCAGGGACGGAGCGGCGGGCGAGGCCGGCGCCCACGCGGCCCGCCGGATCCCCGACCTCGCGGCTCTCCCCCCGCTCCTCCACGGCACGGCGCCGTTCGCGACGCTCGCCGCCGCGCTCGGCGGCGCCCCCGGGACGCGCGGCCGGCACGCCGCGCTCGCGGGGGTGCCGCACGGGGCGAAATCGTTCCTCGTCGCGGCCCTCGCCCTCGCGGCCGGCGAGCGGGTCTGCTGGATCGCCCGCGACGCGGAGATCGGCGACCGGGTGGCCGACGAGCTCGTCGCCTGGCTCGGCGACCCGGCGGCGGTCGCGGTCCTCGAGCCCCGGACGGCCCTCCCGTACGAGCGGAGCGAGCTGATCCGCGACGAGTCGGCGGCCCGGGTCGCGACCCTGGCCCGCTGGCAGTCGGGCGGCGTCCGGGTCCTCGTCGCCTCGGTCCAGGCGCTCCTCCAGCCGACGATCCTCCCCGCCGACCTGCCGGCGCGGCCGCGGGTCCTCCGTCCCGGGGACCGGATCCGGCAGGCGGAGCTCCTCGCCGAGCTCCTCGCCCTCGGTCACGAGCCGGTCCTCGAGGTCGCCGGTCGCGGCGAGATGGCCCGCCGGGGTGGGATCGTCGACGTCTTCCCGGCCGGGGCCGAGCTCCCCCGCCGGATCGAGCTGTTCGGCGACGAGATCGACGGGATCCGCGTCTTCGACCCGACCGACCAGCGGACGATCCGCGCGGCGGACGCCGTCGAGCTCCTCCCGGCGACGGAGTTCCTCGTGCCGGCCGCCGGGCGGGGCGAGCTCCGGGCGCGCCTCGGGGGGCTCGCCGAGCGCCTCCCCGAGCGACTCGCGGGCGACCTAGAGCGCCTCGAGGGGCTCGAGGCGGGGGCGGCGGCCGGGACGACCGTGGCGGCCGGCGGCGGCGCCACGGCGCGCCCCGCGGACAGGGGTCCGGGCGCGGCGCGCGCCCTCGACGTGGGCGACGCCGCGGAGGTGTGGGCCGCGGTCGTCTGCCCGGCGAGCGGCCTGGACCACGTCGCCCCGGGGACCCTCCTCGTCCTCGACGAGCCGGGCGAGGTCGCCGCGGCGGCCGAGCTCCTCTGGGAGCAGGCCGCCGAGCGCCGCCGCGACCTCGTCGCTGCCGGCGAGCTGCCGCGGGACTGGCCGGACGCGTACCTCGGCCCACGGGCCTGGAAGGGGCGGCTCGGCGGGTCGCGGACCCTCGAGATGACCTGGGAGCCGGGGCCGGCGACGGCGATCGGCGGGGCGCCGGCCCTCGAGGACGCCTTCGGCTGGCGGGAGCCGGCCCTCCCGCCGGGACGCGGCACGGGCCTCGTCCGGGCGCTCGAGCGCTGGCGGGCCGAGGAGGCCCCGCCCCGGATCGTCCTCGCCTCGGACCAGGCGAGCCGCCTCGCCGAGCTCCTCGGCGACGCCGGGGTCCCGGTCGGCGTCACGATGCGCCCCGGGGCGCCGCCGGCCGGCGCCGTCGCGCTCGTCGGGCGGAGCCTCAACGCCGGGTTCGCCGGCGGGCCCGACGGGCTCGTCGTCGTCACCGACCGCGAGCTCTTCGGGGTCGTCCGCGTCCGCCGGCCGAAGGCGCTCCGGCGGGTCGTGCCGCGCGACGTCCTCGAGCGGCTCACGCCCGGCGACCTCGTCGTCCACGTCGACCATGGGATCGCCCGCTACGAGCGGATGCTCCGGCGCGGCGGCGCGGGCGAGGAGCGGGACTACCTCGAGCTCTCGTTCGCGGCCGGCGACCGCATCTTCGTCCCCGTCGAGCAGATCACCCGCGTCACCCGCTACGCGGGCTCCGAGCGCCCGGCCCTCTCCCGCCTCGGCGGCGGCGAGTGGGCCCGGACGAAGGCCCGCGTTCGCCGCGCGGTCGCCGACCTCGCCGACGAGCTCCTCCGCCTCTACGCGGCGCGCGCCGCCGCGGAGGGGCATCCGTTCGCCGCCGACACGCCCTGGCAGCAGGAGCTCGAGGCCTCGTTCCCGTACGAGGAGACGACCGACCAGCTCCGGGCGATCGACGAGGTGAAGGGCGACATGGAGACGGCCCGCCCGATGGACCGGATCGTCGTCGGCGACGTCGGCTACGGCAAGACGGAGGTCGCCCTCCGGGCGGCGTTCAAGGCGATCCAGGACGGGCGGCAGGTCGCCGTCCTCGTCCCGACGACCGTTCTCGCCGACCAGCACGTCCGCACGTTCGACCAGCGCTACGCCGCGTTCCCGATGACGGTCCGGCTCCTCTCCCGGGCCGTCCCCCCGCGCGAGCAGGCGGCGACGCTCGCCGGCCTCGCCGCGGGGTCCGTCGACCTCGTCGTGGGGACCCACCGCCTCCTCTCGCGCGACGTCCGGTTCCGCGACCTCGGGCTCCTCGTCGTCGACGAGGAGCAGCGCTTCGGCGTCGCCGCGAAGGAGCGCCTGAAGCAGCTCCGGACGGAGGTCGACGTCCTCACCCTCTCGGCGACGCCGATCCCGCGGACCCTCAACCTCGCCCTCGTCGGCGTCCGCGACCTCTCGGTCATCGAGACGCCGCCCGAGGACCGCCTGCCGATCCAGACCCGGGTCGCGGAAGCGTCGGCGGGGCTCGTGAAGGACGCGATCCTCCGCGAGCTCGACCGCGGCGGCCAGGCCTTCTTCGTCCACAACCGGGTCGAGACGATCGAGGCGCAGGCGGAGCAGCTCCGCCGGCTCCTGCCGGCGGCGCGGATCGTCGTGGGCCATGGCCAGATGGGCGAGGGGGCCCTCGAATCGGTGATGCGGGCCTTCGCCGCCGGCGAGGCCGACGTCCTCGTCTGCACGACGATCATCGAGTCGGGCCTCGACATCCCGAACGCGAACACGATCATCGTCGACCGCGCCGACGCCCTCGGCCTCGCCCAGCTCTACCAGCTCCGCGGGCGCGTCGGGCGGAGCAGCCGGCGGGCGTACGCGTACCTCCTCTACCGCCGCCGGGACCGCCTCTCCGACGAGGCGCGGCGCCGCCTCCAGGCGATCTTCAACGCCTCGGAGCTCGGCGCCGGCTTCCAGATCGCGCTCGCCGACCTCGAGATTCGCGGCGCCGGCAACATCCTCGGCGGCGAGCAGTCGGGGCACATGGCCGACGTCGGCTTCGACCTCTACACGCGGCTCCTCGCCGAGGCGGTCGAGGAGCGCCGGGCGGTCCACGAGGGCCGCGAGCCGGCCCGGGCCGCCCCGGGGTCCACCGTCGACCTCCCGGTGGACGCCCATCTCCCCGACGCCTACGTCCCCGACGAGGCCCAGAAGCTCGAGCTCTACCGCCGCCTCGCCCGCGCCGCGACCCCCGGCGACCTCGCGGCGTTCCGCCAGGAGGTCGCGGATCGCTTCGGGCCGCTCCCGGGACCCGTGCTCCGCCTCGTCGAGGTCGCCGAGCTCCGCCTCGCCGCGGAGGTGGCGGGGATCGCGTCCCTCGCCCGCGAGGAGGGCCTCCTCGTCGTCCGCTTCGGGAGCGGCCTCTCGCGCGGCGAGGCGATGCGGCTCGTCGCCGGCGCCCCGCTCCCCGGAGTCCGGCCGGGCGACGTCACGTTCGCCGCGAGCCAGGTCCGGATCCGCGCCCCGCGCGATCCCGCCCGCGCGTGGGCCCTCAGCCAGGCGCTCGTCGCGCGGGTCGCCGCCGCCCGCGACGCCGCTCAGCCGTCGGACGCGGCCCCGTCCGCCTCGCCCGGCTCGCCCCCCGCCGCGAACCGGTAGCCGAGGCCGTACTCGGTCTCGATGAAGCGGCGGCCGGGGGCCGTCGCCGCAAGCTTCGCCCGGAGATTGCGGATCGCGACCCGCAGGAGGTGATGGTCCTCGCGGTAGCCGCTGCCCCAGACTGCGACGAGGAGCTCGCCGCGGGCGACGAGCGCCCCGGGGCGGGCCGCGAGGTGGCGGAGGAGGCGGTACTCGGTCGGCGTGAGGTGGACGGCGAGCCCGTCGACCTCCACGCGGTGGCCCTGGCCGTCGATCCGGATCCCGGGCAGGTCGATCGTCGCCGCGTCGCCGTTCGCGACCGGCCCGCCCCGCGCCCGGCGGAGCGCGGCCGCCACCCGGGCGACGAGCTCGGGGAAGCTGAGGGGCTTCGTGACGTAGTCGTCGGCGCCCGTCGCGAGGCCCCGCACCTTGTCGGCCTCGGAGCCGCGCGCGGTGACGACGATGATCGGGACGAGGCTGTGGGAGCGGACCCGCTCCATGACGTGCCAGCCGTCGACGCGGGGGAGGCTCAGGTCGAGGACGATGAGGTCGGGCGGGTCCTCCTCGACCGCGCGGAGGGCGTGGGCGCCGTCGGGCGCGATCCGTGGCTGCCACCCGTGCCGCTCGAGCCACAGGGCGATGAGCTCGGCGAACGCCGGCTCGTCCTCGACGACGAGGATCCGCTCGCCGTTGCCCGCGATCGGGCCCGGAGCGCGCACGCTCACCGCGGCTGTCCCGGCGGTCGGGCCGGGGCGCCCCCGGCGACCGCCGCCACGGGAAGGCCCATCGAGATCGAGGTGCCCTTCGTCGTGGCGTCGAGGCGGATCCAGCCGCCGTGGGCCTCGACGATCCGCCGGCACAGGTAGAGCCCGAGGCCGCTCCCCGGCACCCGCGACTCGCGGACGCTGAGGCCGCGGAAGAACCGCTCGAAGACGTGGTCGCGATCCTCCGCCGCGATCCCGCGCCCCCCGTCGGCGACGGTCACGACGACGGTGGCCTCGTCCTGCCGTCGGGCCCGCACGTCGATCGGGGCGGCGCGCCCGGCGTGCTTCTCGGCGTTCCCCACGAGGTTCTCGAGGACCTGCCGGATCCGGGTGGCGTCCACGTCGACCCGGGGGAGGCCGCGGGGGACGACGAGGGCGATGCGGGGCGCGTCGGCTCCCTCGGCCCGCTCGGCGAGGAACGCCCGGAGGAGGCCGTCGATCGCGACGGGCGTGCGGCGGAGGACGAGGGCGTCGCTCTCGAGCTGCCCGACGTCGATGATGTCGTCGACGAGGCCGGCGAGGCGCTGGGCGGCCGCCGCGATCCGCTCGAGGTGGCGGCGCGCGGTCGCCGCGTCGAGGTCGAGGTGGAGGAGGCTCTGGGTGTAGCCGTCGATGAGGGCGAGCGGCGTCCGGAGCTCGTGGGAGACGGCGGCGACGAAGCTCGCCTTCGCCTCGTCGAGCGAGCGCGCCGAGCGCAGGTCGCGGAGGACCGCGACCGCGCCGCCGTCCGGCACGGGCATCCGTGAGACGGTCGCGACGACGGGGACGACGACGCCGTCCCGGTGGCGGACGGCGATCTCCCGGCCGGCGATCGGGCGGCCCGAATCGAGGACCTCGGCGAACGGGCAGCGGGCCCCGCAGAGGAGCTCGGCCGGCGCCTCGCGCATCGCGGCGGGCGACCCGCTCCGGTCGTCGGGAGGCCGGGCGCAGCCGAGGTAGTCGGCGCAGCGCATCCCGGTGCCGACCGCCGCGGACGCGCCGACGAGCGTCGCCGCGGCGACGTTGAGGCGGACGACGCGGCGGCCGGCGTCGACGGCGACGATCGCGTCGGTCGCGCCCTCGAGGATTGCCGCGAGGGTCGCCTGCTCGTGGGCGAGCGACGCGCGGAGCTGGGCCGCCCGAAGGGTGACCGCGAGCTCAAGGCGGACCGAGGCGAGGTAGCGGGCGTGGCCGGGCTCGAGCGGGACGGCGTCGCCGCGGACGGCGAGGTAACCGACGGCGCCGGCCGGTCGGGGCGCGGCGACCTCGCCGCCGACGGGGCGATCGTTGGGGAGCGTCGTGCCGGCCCACCCGCCGGCGTCGGCCCACGTCCGGGCGGCCGCGGCGTCGGGGAGCCGCCGGGGGACGGTCGCCGGGCCGCGGCCGACGGGCCCGGCCGCCCCGCCGGGGAACGTCGCCACGAGGTCGAGCGCGGCCGCGCCGGGATCCGCGAGCCAGAGTGCCGCCCGCCCGGCGCCCACGGCCCGGGCGACCTCGGCGAGGACGGCCGCAGCGAGCTCGTCGACGCTCCCGCCCGCCGCGAGGAGCTGGCTCAGCTGGTACTGGGCGAACATCGCGTCCGCCTCGCGCTGGGCATCCTCGAAGATCCGCCGCCGCTCGGCCTCGAGGTCGCGGACCCGGGCCTCGAGCTCCGCCGCGCGCGGGGCCGCGCCGGCGCGCGTCGTGCCGGGCCACGCGGCGGCCGGGGCCTGCCGGGGGGGCCGGGTGGCGCTCACCCGACGGTCTCGCCGGCGACGGCCCGGGCCATCGCCCCGAGGAGGAGGAAGCACGACACCGCGCCGGGGTCGCGGTGGCCGCGCGATCGCTCGCCGAGGCGGAGGGCGAGGCCGCGCCGCGCCACGAGCGGAATCGTGCCCCGCATCCCGACCCCTGCGGCGACCGCGGCCGCGGCGACGCAGTCGAGGAGGGGGAGGCGGGCCTCGGCACCGGCGCGAAGGGCCCGGCAGGCCGGGTCGAGCGCGTCGAGGATCGTCTTGTCGCCGACCGCGCAGCGGCCGCGTCGGGCGAGGCCGTCACGCCCGGCCTCGAGGGCGGCGGCGAGCTCCGCGGGCCCCGCGCTCGGACGCCCGACGAGCGCGAACCCGGCCTCGATGAAGGCGGTCCCGTAGAGCGGGCCGCTCGCCCCCCCCACGTTCGCGACGAGGCTGTGGCCGAGGGCGCGGAGGAGCTCTCCGACGTCGTCCGGCCGCTCCGCGATCCCGTGCCGCGCGACCGGGACGGCGGCGGCGAACCCGATCGCCATGTTCGTGCCGTGGTCGCCGTCGCCGAGGGCCGCGTCGAGGCGGTCGAGGAGCGCCTCGTGGCGCCGGAGGACGAGCGCGGCGCGCTCGACGAACGCCACGACGTGGGGCGCGGCGAGCGCCGCCGCGTCGGGACTCGCCGCGGCGACGCGCGGACGGGACGCCGGGGACCCTATCCTCTGCATCGGCCGCCAGAGTCTACGGCGGCGGCGACGGCCCCGTGGGCCGTCTCGGCTCGGGTCGCGGGAGCGGACGCCATGGTTGCGCTGGTGCTCGTCGGTCACAGCCCCGCGCTCCTCCGTGCCCTCCGCGAGATGGTCGGCCAGGCCGCGCCCGCGGTTCGCGTGGCGACCGCTGGCGGGACGCTCGTCGGGGGCCTCGGCACGAGCGCGCCCGGCATCCGCGACGCGCTCCGGGCCGGCCTCGCCGCGGCCGGCGGCGACGGCATCGTCGTCCTCCTCGACCTGGGGAGCGCGGCGATGGCCCTCGAGATCGCGCTCGAGGAGCTGGACCGTGCGGAGCGCGCCTTCGTCGTCGTGAGCGAGGGCCCGCTCGTCGAGGGGGCGGTGCGGGCGGCGGTGGAGGCGGCCGGCGGGGCGTCCCGCGAGGCGGTGCGCGCCGCCGCCGACGCCGAGCGGACGGCGCCGAAGCTCCCGCCCGACTGGCTCGCCGGCGGCGCCGCGTGACGGACGAGCTCGTCGAGCGCTGGCTGCGCCTCGCCGCCGCGCGCGTCGCCGCCGAACGGGAGCGCCTCACCGATCTCGACGCCGCGATCGGCGACGGGGACCACGGGATCAACCTCGACCGGGGCTTCCGGGAGCTCCTCCGGCGCCTCGACGCGGGCGCGTGTCCCGTCGAGCCCCCGGCGCTCGCGCTCGACGGCGCGGGCCGCGCGCTCATCGGCACCGTCGGCGGGGCGAGCGGGGCGCTCTACGGCCGGGGGCTCCAGCGGGCGGGCGCGGTCCTCGCCGCCCTCGACGGGGGAGGGCAGGTGGTGCCGGGCGAGCCGGGGGGCGCGCGAACCGCCAGACCATCTCGCGAGGAACGGACGGCCGCGGCGTTCGCGGCGGCCGTCGCGGCGATCACGGCCCTCGGGCGCGCGGCCCCGGGGCAGAAGACGATGCTCGACGCGCTCGTCCCGGCGCGCGACGCGCTCGGCGCCGCGGTGGCCGCCGGCGCCCCGCTCGCCGTCGCCTGCGCCTCCGCCGCGGCCGCGGCGGAGGCCGGCGCCCTCGCGACGATCCCCCTCCTTGCCACGAAGGGCCGGGCGAGCTACCTCGGGGAGCGCTCGATCGGGCACCTCGACCCCGGTGCGGCCTCGAGCGCCCTCCTCGTCCGCGCCCTCGCCGACGCCGCGGCCGGCTGACCGCGGCTGGCCGGGCGCCGCGGCCGGCATCCGGGGGCGGGGGGCGAATCTCGACAATGTCTTGACGTTTCCGTCCCGTCACCGGACGTACCCTCATCCGCAACGGTGCCGGCGGGCACCGTGCGCCGACCGCGCCCAGACGGTCGCGCGGCCAGAGGCCGTGGCCGCGACACGACGGGAGGGACGCACCCGAGCAGATCGCGCTGTGCCCTGCCCGGCGAGCCCGTGCCGGGTGCTCGCTCGCCGGATTCTCGGTTCGATCGGTTACGTGGCGTTGCCCCTGCGCGAACGGCGCGCTTCCTTCAATCCAGAGGGAGAGAGCATGGCTGAGAAATTCCTCTCCGAGGTCCTCGGGACGATGATCCTGATCCTCCTCGGCGACGGCGTGGTCGCTGGCGTCCTGCTCGCCAAGACCAAGGCGAACATGACCACCGGGGTCGGCGGCTCAAACGGCTGGATCGTCATCACCTTTGCGTGGGCCTTCGCGGTGTTCTCGGGCATCGCGGTTGCCGGCCAGTTCAGCGGAGCCCACATCAACCCCGCGGTGTCGCTCGCTGTCTTCCTCGACAGCGCGGTGAACGGCGGGAAGTTCGGCGTCGATTCCCTCCTCGTCTATTGGGCCGGCCAGTTCGTCGGCGCCATGATCGGCGCGTTCCTCGTCTTCCTCCACTACTACCCGCACTGGGTGGAGACGGAGGACAAGGGCCTCAAGCTCGCGGTCTTCTGCACGGCTCCGGCGATCCGCAATCCTCTGTGGAACCTGGTGTCGGAGATCGTCGGCACGTTCGCCCTGGTCTTCATCGGCTTCAGCCTCGCCGGCGGCGCTCCCGCCATCGGCGGCGCCCTGGCCTGGGCCTTCCTCGTCCTCGTGATCGGCCTCTCGCTCGGCCCCACGACCGGGTACGCGATCAACCCGGCCCGCGACCTCGGGCCGCGGATCATGCACGCGATCCTGCCGATCCCCGGCAAGGGCGGCTCGGACTGGGAGTACGCCTGGATCCCGGTCGTCGGTCCGCTCGTCGGCGGCGCCCTCGGCTGGGTCGCCTTCAACTACCTGATCACCAACTACGTCGCCAAGATCCTGGGGTAACCCAAGGATCGCACGCACCGCGCGCCGGCGGCCCGACGGCCTCGCCGCCGGCGCGCACCTCACCCCGGCACGTTCCCGAGCACCCGGCGATAGCGCGCCACTGGAGGAACGGATGAAGAAGCTCATCAACGCCCCCGAGTCGGTTGTCGACGACGAGCTCGCCGGCGTCGCGGCGGCGCACGCGGACCTCGTCCGCGTCATCGAGCCGAACGTCGTCGTGCGGGCCGACGCCCCGAAGAAGGGGAAGGTCGGCGTCATCTCGGGTGGCGGCAGCGGCCACGAGCCGATGCACGGCGGTTTCGTCGGCATGGGCATGCTCGACGCCGCCTGCCCCGGCGCCGTCTTCACCTCGCCGGTGCCGGACCAGATGCTCGCCGCGACCAAGGCGGTCGACGGCGGCGCCGGCGTCCTGCACATCGTCAAGAACTACACCGGCGACATCATGAACTTCGAGCTCGCCGCCGAGATGGCGCGGGCCGAGGGGATCGAGGTCACGAGCGTCGTCATCGCGGACGACGTCGCGGTCAAGGACTCGCTGTACACCGCGGGCCGCCGCGGCGTCGGAGGGACCGTCCTCGCCGAGAAGATCGTGGGAGCCGCCGCCGAGGCGGGCGCCGATCTCGCGACGGTGACGGCGCTCTGCCAGAAGGTCCAGGACAACGTCCGCTCCATGGGGATGGCCCTGACGAGCTGCACGGTCCCGGCCGCCGGCAAGCCGACGTTCGAGCTCGGCGACGACGAGATGGAGATCGGGATCGGCATCCACGGCGAGCCGGGACGGACCCGGATGAAGCTCGCTTCGGCCGCCGAGATCACGGCCATGCTCGCCACGCCGATCCTCGACGACCTCCCGTTCAAGGCGGGCGACAAGGTCCTCGCCTTCGTCAACGGGATGGGCGGGACGCCCCTCATCGAGCTGTACGTGATCTTCAACGAGCTGAAGAAGATCCTCGACGCCCGGGGGATCACGATCGCCCGGAACCTCATCGGCAACTACATCACGTCGCTCGAGATGGCTGGTTGCTCGATCACGCTCCTGCGCCTCGACGACGAGCTCACGAAGCACTGGGATGCGCCGGTCCACACGCCGGGGCTCCGCTGGGGACGCTGAGCTGGGCGTCGCCCCGCCACTGCCCGTAGCGCGGGATTGGAGCCGCCGATGATCTCGTACGACGACATCCTTGCCTGGGTCCGCCGCTTCGCCGCCGCCGTGACGGCGAACAAGGCGTACCTCACCGAGCTCGACTCGGCGATCGGCGACGCCGATCACGGGATCAACATGGATCGCGGCTTCACGGCCGTGGTCGGCAAGCTCGACGGTCTCGCGAGCCCCGACATCGGCGCCGCCCTCAAGACCGTCGGCACGACCCTCGTGTCGACGGTCGGCGGGGCCAGCGGCCCGCTCTACGGGATGTTCTTCATGCAGATGGGAGGCGCCGTCACCGGGAAGGAGGCCCTCACCCTGGAGGAGTTCGCCACGGCCTTCGAGACGGGCCTCGGCGGGGTCCTCCGGATCGGGAAGGCCGAGCCCGGGGACAAGACGATGGTCGATGCCCTCATCCCCGCCCGCGACGCCCTCCGGGCCGCGATCGCCGACGGCGCGTCCGTCAGCGACGCGATCACCCGGATGGCCGACGGGGCGGAGCAGGGGATGCTCGCCACGGTGCCGCTCGTCGCCCGCAAGGGCCGGGCGAGCTACCTCGGCGAGCGGTCGGCCGGTCACCAGGATCCCGGCGCGACGTCCTCGCATCTCCTTCTGCGGTCCGCCGCGGAAGTCTGGGCCGGGCGCTAGTCCCGGCACTGTCGGGTCAACCGTCCATCGGGAGACGCACATGACGAAGTACGTGGGGGCCCTCGACCAGGGGACCACGAGCACCCGCTTCATGATCTTCGACCACGCCGGCCAGGTCGTGGGGATCGATCAGAAGGAGCACGAGCAGATCTACCCGAAGCCGGGGTGGGTCGAGCACGACGCGATGGAGATCTGGACGCGGAGCGTCGAGGTCATCCGGGGCGCCCTCGCCAAGGCCGGCATCACCGCCGCGGACCTCGCCGCGGTCGGCGTCACGAACCAGCGCGAGACGACGGTCGTCTGGGATCGCCGGACCGGCAAGCCGGTCTACAACGCGATCGTCTGGCAGGACACCCGGACGAAGGACATCTGCGACGCCCTCGAGAAGGACGGCGGCCCCGATCGCCTCCGCCCGAAGACCGGGCTCCCCCTCGCCACCTACTTCTCCGGCCCGAAGGCCAAGTGGATCCTCGACAACGTCCCCGGCGCGCGCGCCGAGGCCGAGGCCGGGAACCTGCTCTTCGGCAACATCGACACCTGGTGCATCTGGAACCTGACCGGCGGCCCGTCGGGCGGCGTCCACGTCACGGACGTCTCGAACGCGAGCCGGACGCTCATGTTCAACTACACGACCCTCGACTGGGATTCCGAGATCCTCGGGCTCCTCGGCGTCCCGCGGGGGATGCTGCCCCACGTCAAGGCCTCGTCCGAGGTCTACGGCAAGGCGACCGGCGACCTCGCCGGCGTCCCCGTCGCCGGCGACCTCGGCGACCAGCAGGCCGCCCTGTTCGGCCAGACGTGCTACTCGCCCGGCGAGGCGAAGAACACGTACGGCACGGGCTGCTTCATGCTCCTCAACACGGGCACGAAGGCGGTCCCCAGCAAGAGCGGCCTCCTCACGACGCTCGCGTACAAGATCGGCGACCAGCCGGCCGTGTACGCGCTCGAGGGCTCGATCGCCATCACCGGCGCCCTCGTGCAGTGGATCCGCGACAACATCGGGCTCATCCAGCAGTCCCCCGACATCGAGGCCCTCGCGGCCAGCGTCGAGGACAACGGCGGCGTCTACTTCGTCCCGGCGTTCAGCGGCCTCTTCGCGCCGTACTGGAAGAACGACGCCCGCGGCGTGATCGCGGGCCTCACCCGGTACGTCACGAAGGGCCACATCGCGCGGGCCGTCCTCGAGGCGACCGCCTGGCAGACCCGCGAGGTCCTGGACGCGATGAACGCCGACTCCGGCGTTCCGCTCACGGCCCTCAAGGTCGACGGCGGCATGGTCTACAACAACCTCCTCATGCAGTTCCAGTCCGACGTCCTGAAGGTCCCGGTCATCCGGCCGAAGGTCGCCGAGACGACGGCGCTCGGGGCGGCCTACGCGGCCGGCCTCGCCGTCGGGTACTGGGGCGCGGTCGAGGACCTCCGCGCGAACTGGGCGAAGGACCACGAGTGGCATCCGACGATGGATGCCGCGAAGGTCGACGCCGAGTACGCGCAGTGGAAGAAGGCCGTCACGCGCACGTTCGGCTGGGTCGAGTAGGACCCGTCCCGACGCCCGGGCCCCGCGTCGCGGGGCCCGGGCGTCCCCATGCGGGCCCGGAACGCACGAGATGACGATCACGCGACTTCCCCGGCAGCCGTATCACGTCCTCGTCGTGGGCGGCGGCGGCACCGGCGGTGCCCTTGCCCATGACCTCGTCCTCCGCGGCTTCCGCGTCACCCTCGTCGAGCGCGGCGAGGTGACCTCCGGCACGACGGGCCGCCACCACGGCCTCCTCCACTCCGGCGCCCGCTACGCGGTGAAGGACCGCGAGTCCGCGGTCGAGTGCATCGAGGAGCGCCGGATCCTCGGCCGGGTCTGCCCCGGCACGTTCGAGGAGAACGACGGGCTCTTCGTCGCGATCACCGACGAGGACGTCGCCTACGAGCCGCTCTTCTTCGAGTCCTGCCTCGCGAGCGGGATCCCCGCGCGGCGCGTCTCGCGGGCCGAGGCCCTCCGCCTCGAGCCGAACCTGAACCCCGAGCTGAAGATGGCGGTCCAGGTCCCCGACGCGACGATGGACGCGATGCGGATGCCCCTCCGGTTCTTCGCCACGGCGAAGGCGGGCGGGGCGGTGATCCGCCCCTGGACCGCGGTCACCGAGCTCCTCGTGACCGACCGCGTCGTGGGCGGCGCGCGCGTCCGCGACCTGGCGAACGGCGTCGAGGAGGAGATCCGCGCCGACCTCGTCGTGAACGCGACCGGGCCGTGGGCCGGGCAGGTCGCCGTCATGGCCGGCTGCGACGTGCCGATCCGGCCGTCGCCGGGCGTCATCCTCGCCGTCCGCGGCCGCTGGTGCAACATGGTGATCAACCACCTCCACGCCTCCGGTGACGGGGACATCATCGTTCCCCAGCGGGGGCTCTCCGTCGTCGGGACGAGCTCGTGGGTCGTCGAGGACCCCGACGACCTCGGCGTGCCGGAGGACCACGTCGAGCGGATGTACGTCGAGGGGGCGAAGATGATCCCCGCGATCCGCCACGCGGAGCGGCGGGCCGCCTGGTCGGCCGCGCGGCCGCTCATCGGGTCCCGCGACGCCGATTCGGGGCGCGAGCTGAGCCGGACGTTCAAGTGCTTCGACCACCGCGAGACCGACGGGGTCGAGGGCTTCGTCACGATCTCCGGCGGCAAGGGGACGACGCTCCGCGCAATGGCGGAGACGACCGCCGACGTCATCTGCCGGAAGATGGGGGTCGACGCCCCCTGCCAGACCCGGGAGGTCGTGACCCTCCCGCACACCGCGTACTACGCAGCGTAGGAGCGGTGCCATGACCGAGACCGCACCCGCGCTCCGCACGACCCGCTTCGTCGTCTCGCGCCGCAAGGAGGGCGACGACCCGGGCGCGCTGCGCTACGACACGTACGACGTGGCCGTCGGACCGCGGACGACGATCCTCGACGCGCTCGTGGCGATCCGGCGCCACCTCGACCCTGGCCTGACGTTCCGCCACTCGTGCTTCCACGCGTCGTGCGGGACGTGCGGGATGCGCGTCGACGGCCGCGAGGGGCTCGCCTGCGTCACCCCGGTCCCGTCCGGCGCCGAGGTCGTCGTCGAGCCGCTCGCGAACCTCCCCGTCGTGTCCGACCTCGTCGTCGACATGGAGGTCTTCTACGAGGCCTTCGACGAGGCGGGTCGGCCGCTCGTCCGGGCGTCCGAGAGCGTCCCCGGGAGCACGCCCGCCGAGGGGATCGAGGAGCTCGAGCGCTACGAGGACTGCATCGAATGCGGGATCTGCCTGTCCGCCTGCCCGGTGGCCGGCAGCGACCCCCGCTACGTCGGCCCGGCGGCCCTCGCCGCCGCCTGGCGCGTCGTGGAGGAGCCGCGCGGGCGCGACCCCGGCCCGGTCGTCCGGCTCATGGACGACGAGCAGGCGGCGTGGCGCTGCCACCTCGCCTGGGAGTGCAGCGAGGCATGCCCGTCCGGCGTCGATCCGGCGACGGCGATCATGCGGATCCGCCGGTCGGCGGCGTCCGCCCGGGCCCGGCGCCTCTTCTCGTTCGGAGGAACCCGCTGATGGCGTCCACGACCGCGGAGCCGCGACGACCCGCCGTCGGCCCCGCCCGCCGCCCCGGCTTCGTCGGCTGGTTCGATCCCCGCGGCCGGCGCCTCGGGGGCATCGCCTTCCTCGTCAACCGGATCACGGGGATCGGCCTCGTCGTCTACCTCTACCTCCACCTCGTGATCCTGGCGCTCCTCGCCCAGGGGCCGACCGCGTGGGACACGTTCATCGAGGTCGCCCTGAGCCCGCCCTTCCTCGCCCTCGACGTCATCCTCCTCGCGGGGATCCTCATCCACGGCCTCAACGGGATCCGCGTCGGCCTCGTCGGCCTGGGGCTCGTGGCGAGCCGCCAGCGGGCGCTCTTCGTCGCGCTCATGGCAATCGCCGCGCTCGTCGCCCTCGCCGGCGGGCTGCGGATCTTCACGGCCGGGTAGGAGGGAGCCCGAGATGACCAGCGACCAGCCGGCGGCCGCCCGACCCGAGGCCGGGCCCCGCATGGTCCCGGGATTCGTCGGCCAGGTGCTGAGCGGGGCCGCCCTGCTCGTGCTCCTCGGCCTCCACATGATCGCCCAGCACTTCGTCGTCCCGAGCGGGCTCCGCGACTTCGCCGCCGTCGTCGACTGGCTGCGGAACCCCGTCGTGATCGTCCTCGAGGTGGCATTCCTCGTCGTCGTCACGTACCACGCCCTCCTCGGCGTGCGGGCGATCCTCTTCGACTTCGGGTTCTCCGAGCGGACCGAGCACCGGATCACCGGCTTCCTCGCGGTCGTCGGGATCGCCACGGTCGCCTACGGCGTCGCGCTCGTCGCCGCGATCCTCGACGCCGCGTAGGATTCCGGCATGGAGCAGCTCGTCGGCCTTGTCATCGTGAGCCACTCCGCGCAGATCGCCGCCGGGACGGTCGAGCTGGCCCGCCAGATGGTCGGCGACGACGTCCGGATCGAGGCGGCCGGGGGTCTTCCCGACGGGTCGCTCGGCACGGACGCCGCGTCGATCATGGAGGCGATCGTCGCGGCCGACGCTGGGGCCGGCGTCGTCGTCCTCGTCGACCTCGGGAGCGCGGTCCTCGCGACCCAGACCGCCTTCGAGCTCATGGGCGACGCGGCGTCGCGGGTGCGCCTCTCCCGCGGCCCGCTCGTCGAGGGCGCCGTCGTCGCCGCGGTGCAGGCGAGCGTGGGCGACGACCTCGCCGCGGTCCTCGCCGCGGCGGAGGAGGCCGCGAGCCTGCCGAAGATCCCCGAGTGAGCGGGCCCGCCGCGGCCGGCCCGCCCGGCGCGCCGCGGCGCGTCGTCGTGCTCGGCGCGGGGGCAGTCGGCACGCTCCTCGGCGGGCTCCTCGCGGCGGCCGGCGCGGAGGTCGTCCTCGTCGACCCGCGCGTCGCGGACGACGGCACGGAGGTCGTCCTCCACGAGCCGGGCGACCGTCGACGCGTCGTCCGCGTGGGGCGCGCGGCGTCGGTGGCCGCGGTCCGGGACGAGCCGGAGCTCGTCGTCCTCGCCGTGAAGACGTTCGACCTCGCCGGCGCCCTCGACGAGCTGCGGGCGTGGCCGTCCGCCGCCGTCCTCACGATCCAGAACGGGGTCGGGGCGGAGGACCTCGTGGCGGCCGCCCGCCCGGGGGTCGGCCACGTCGCCGGGTCCCTCACCGCCCCGGTCGAGCGGCCGGGGCCCGGGGAGGTGCGCTGGCGCGGCCGGGGCGGGATCGGGCTCGCGCTCGTGGGCGGGCCCGTCGACGCGCTCGTCGACGCGCTCGTCGCCTCGTTCACGGCCGTCGGCCTTCCCGCCCGGCGCCTCGCCGACGCCCGCTCGATGAAGTGGTCGAAGCTCGTCGCGAACCTCGTCGGGAACGCCCTCTCGGCGCTCGCCGACCGCGACCCGGCCGAGGTCTACGCGGATCCTGCGCTCTTCGACCTCGAGCGCCGGCAGCTCCTCGAGGCGGTCGCGGTCATGCGGGCCCGGGGGATCGGGCTCGTCGCGCTGCCAGGGGCGAACGTCCCGCTCCTCATCCTCGGGATCCGCCTCCCGGCCCCACTCTCGCGGGCGATCCTACGGCGGGTCGCCGGCGGGGCCCGCGGCGGGAAGTGGCCCTCGCTCCGCCTCCACGTTCGGGGCGGGGTGGCGGGACCCTCAGAGGTCGCCTGGCTCAACGGCGCCGTGGCGCGGGCCGGGGCGGGCTGCGGCGTGCCGACGCCGGTGAACGCTGCCCTCGCCGACCTCGTCGCCGCGGCGACGGTCGATCCCCGCCTCGCCGCCGACCTCGCGGCCCGGCCCGCGCGGATCGTCGAGCTCGTCGCCGAGCGCGGCGCCGCGCCGACCGCCGGGCCGGGCGGCGGCCCCGCCCGCCCCGCATCCTGACGCGCCCCGGGAGGCCCCGCCGTGCAGACGCTCGAGATCGAGATCCGCAACCCGAACGGGCTCCACCTGCGCCCCCTCGCGCAGTTCGTGCGGGTCTGCGCCCGCAGCCGGTCCGAGGTGACGATCCGGAACCTCACGACCGGGGCCGGTCCGGCGAACGCGAAGCAGATGCTCCGGGTCCAGCCGCTCGGTGTCCGGATGGGCCATCTCGTCCGGATCACCGCCGCGGGCGAGGACGAGGCGGAGGCGATCGAGGCGATCCGGGCCGCGATCGAGGCGGGCCTGGGCGAGGAGGTCCCGGCGCCGCCGCCCGCTGGCGCCGGGGCGACCCCCTCACCCGTGCCCGTACCCGCGGCCGTGCCCGCGGCGCCCGCGGCCGGACCCGCACCCGCTGCCGCGCCGCCGCCCGCCGGCGCGGGGCGCCTCGCGGGACTCGGCGCCGTCGCCGGGATCGCGATCGCCCCCGCGTGGCGCTACCGGGAGCCCGGGGCGGCCGGGGGCGTCCCGGTCGCCGGCGACCCGGGGGCCGCGATCCGCGCCGCCGCCGCCGCCGCCGAATCCCAGCTCGAGGCCCTCGCCACGCGGATCCGGGCCGCCGGCCGACCCGACGACGCCGGGATCTTCGAGGCCCAGGCCGTCCTCGCCGCGGATCCGACGATCGTCGACGGGGCGCTCGCCCGCGTCGCCGCCGGGTCCGACCCCGCCGCCGCGGTCGTCGATGCCGCGGACGAGGCCGCCCGCATGGTTGCCGGCCTCGGCGACGAGCTCCTCGCGGCCCGGGCGGCCGACGTCCGCGACGTCGGGGCGCGGATCGCGCGGGCCCTCCGCGGCGAGACGCTCGCGCTCCCCGATGCCCCCGTCGTCGCCGTGGCCGACGACCTGCCGCCCTCGGTGACGGCGGAGATCCCGGCGGCCCTCCTCCGCGGGATCGCCCTCGCCGGCGGGTCCCGGACGGCCCACGCCGTCATCCTCGCCCGAGGGCTCGGGATTCCCTGCGTCGTCGGGTGCGCCGGCCTCCTCGAGGCGGTCGACGGGGCAGCCGCGGGCGGGGCGACCGTCGAGGTCGCCGTCGACGGCGAGTCCGGCGAGGTCCTCGTCGATCCCGACGTCGCGGCCCGGGCGGCGTTCGCCGCCCGGGCCGCGGCCCTCGCCGCGCGGCGAGCCCGGGCGGCGGCGGCCCGCGGACGACCGGCCGCCACGGCCGACGGCGTGCGGGTCGTCCTCGTCGCGAACATCGGCCATCCCGACGACGCGCCGCGGGCCCTCGAGGCCGGGGCGGAGGGCGTCGGGCTGTTCCGGACCGAGTTCCTGTTCATGCGGCGCCAGACGCCGCCGACGGAGGACGAGCAGGTCGCGGCGTACCGCCGGGCCCTCGAGGCGTTCGGGCCCGCCCGTCCGGTCGTCATCCGCCTCGCCGACATCGGCGGGGACAAGGGGATCCCGTACCTCGGGCTGCCGGCCGAGGCGAACCCGTTCCTCGGCGTCCGCGCGATCCGCCTCGCCTACGGTGACCGCGAGCTCCTCGGCACCCAGCTCCGGGCGATCTGGCGCGCCGGGGGCCTCGCCGGCGTCCGGCCCCACGTCATGGCGCCGATGGTCGCGACGCTCGACGACGTCGACCTCCTCGACGAGCTCCGCGACGAGGCGCGGTCGGCAGTCCTCGCGGCCGGCCGGCCGTGCGCCGAGGGGATCGTCACGGGGATCATGGTCGAGGTACCGGCCGCGGCGCTCCTCGCGCGCGAGCTCGCCCGCCGGGTCGCCTTCTTCAGCATCGGCACGAACGACCTGACCCAGTACGTCATGGCCGCCGACCGCGGGAACGCCACGCTCGGGCGGCTCCAGGACGCCCTCCACCCGGCCGTCCTGCGGGCGGTCGCCGGGGTCGTCGCCGGCGCCGACGAGGCCGGGATCCCGGTCGCCGTCTGCGGGGAGCTCGCCGGCGACCCGGCCGGCGCCCTCGTCCTCGTTGGCCTCGGCGTCGACGAGCTGTCGGCCGACGCGGGCTCCCTCGACGACGTGCGGGGGGCCCTCGCGGCGGCGACGCTCGACGAGCTCCGCGCCCTCGCCCGGCGCGCCCTCGACGCGCGGGACGCCGGGGAGGTGCGCGCGGCCGCCGGGGCGCTCCTCGCCCGGGTCGGCGCGCCGCTCGCGGGGGACCGCCGGGGCGGCTGACGACCCCTATACTCCCGGCGCATGGATCCCCTCGTCGTCGGCCGCGCGATCGCGCTCGTCGCGGCTGCCTATGTCATCGGCGGGATCCCCTGGGGTGTCATCGTCGCGCGCATTGCCGGGGGACCGGACCCGCGGACGATCGGCAGCGGCCGGACGGGGGGCGCGAACGTCATGCGGGCCCTCGGCCCGCGGCTCGCCCTCCTCTCGGGGATCCTCGACATGCTGAAGGGGACCGTCGCGGTCCTCCTCGCCCGGGCCCTGGGGGCCGGCGTCGAGGTCGAGGTCCTCGCCGGGCTCGCCGCGGTCGTCGGCCACAGCCGGTCCCCGTTCCTCGGGTTCTCCGGCGGCCGGGGCGTCTCCGCGGCGTACGGGGCGGCGCTCGTCCTCGGGCCGCCGGCGGCCGTCGTGACGCTCGCGGTCTTCGTCGCCGTCCTCGCGATCTGGCGCTACACGTCCCTCGCGTCGCTCCTCGGCTCGGCGGCCGGGGGGATCGCCTTCGCGGTCCAGGTCGTCGCCACGGGGCTGCCCCCGGCGCTCCTCGGGTTCGCGATCGGGGCGCCGCTCCTCATCTGGCTCTTCCACCTCGACAACATCGGGCGGCTCCTGCGGGGTGAGGAGCGGAAGTTCGGCGCCCGCTGATCGCCTCCCCCGCGGGCGCGTCAGGGCGCCGGAGGGGGCTCGCCGAGGGGCCCGTCGCCGCTGGGGACCTGCGTCGCTGCGGTAGACTGCGGGCGGACGGCGCATCGCCGCCCGGACGAGCCCGCATGTCCCGGCGCCGGCCCGGCGCCCTGGAGGTTCCCGCCGCGATGACCCCGGACGAGCTGCGCGCGAAGATCCGCGAGATCCCGGACTTCCCGAAGCCGGGGATCCTCTTCTACGACATCACGACCCTCCTGAAGGACCCGGCGGCGTATCGGGCCTCGATCGACGCGATGCTCGCTCCGTACGCCGCCGAGCGGATCGACATCGTCGTCGGGATGGAATCGCGGGGCTTCATCTTCTCCGCGCCGCTCGCCTACCAGCTCGGAGCCGGCCTCGTGCCGGTCCGCAAGCTCGGGAAGCTCCCCGCGGAGACGATCAGCGTCGAGTACGCCCTCGAGTACGGGACGAACACGCTCGAGATCCACCGTGACGCGATCCAGCCCGGCCAGCGCGTCCTCATCGTCGACGACCTGCTCGCCACCGGCGGGACGGTCCGCGGCACCGTCGACCTCGTGCAGCGCCTCCAGGGGGAGATCGCCGGGCTTGCCTTCCTCGTCGAGCTCACGTTCCTCAAGGGGCGCGAGCGGCTGGCGGGCCAGGTGATCACGTCGGTCATCCAGTACTGACGGCCGCCCTCCGCGAGCGGCGCGTCCTCCCTGACGACCCGTGAGCGAGCCCCGGAGCCGCGCGGTATCGGGTGGCGCCGGCGCGCCCGGGGACCGGTCGCCCTCCGAGCCGGCCGGCGGTCCCGTCCCCGACGCCGACGAGGCGCTGCGGCTCGCCCGGCGACGCTTCTTCCGCGAGATGGCGAGCGACGCCGTGCGGGCGGCCGCGACCCTTGCCGGCGCGGCCGGGGCCCTCCGCCAGACCACCGAGGAGATGGCGAGCAGCGTCCTCGCGGACGGGGGCGTCGGCGGGGGCGTCGGCGCCGCCGCGAACCCGGCCGCCGGCGCGGCACCGCCCCCGCCCGACGCTCCGGGCGGCTTCCGGAGCCCGTTCCGCCTCGAGGCCGAGCGGCTCGTCCTCGTCGACCAGCGGCGCCTCCCGGACGAGCTCGTCGACGTCGTCTGCGAGTCCGCCGGCGACGTCGCCCAGGCGATCCGCGAGATGGTCGTCCGGGGGGCGCCGGCCCTCGGGCAGGTGGCGGCGGCCGGCCTCGCCCTCGCGGCCCGCCGGGCGATCGCCGCCCGGCCGTACGCCCGCCGCGCGATTCTCCGCGGCTCGGCGAACGCCCTCGTGAACGCGCGGCCCACCGCGGTCTCCGTGCGCTGGGCGACGAGCCGGATGCTCGCCCGCTACGCCGAGGTCGGCGAGCTCCTCGACGACGGCCCGGCGGTGGCGGCCGCCCTCCGCGCGGAGGCCGAGGCGATCATCGCCGAGGCGACCGCCGACCACGCGATGATGGCGGGCCTCGGGGCCGGGCTCCTTCCGGTGCCGGACGGGCGGCCACTCCGGCTCCTCACCCACTGCAACACCGGGCCGCTCGCCTGCGGCCAGGTGGGGACCGCCCTCGGCGTCGTCCAGGCGCTCGCCGCCGACGGCCGCGAGGTCCACGTCTACGTCGACGAGACCCGGCCGTGGCTCCAGGGCGCCCGCCTCACGGCCTGGGAGCTCGGCCAGGCCGGGATCCCCCACACGATCCTCGCCGACGCCGCGGCCGGCTGGCTCCTCGCCCGGGGCGAGGTCGACGCGATCCTCGTCGGCGCCGACCGGATCGCCGCGAACGGCGACACCGCGAACAAGATCGGCACGTACCCCCTCGCCGTCCTCGCCGCCCGCCACGGGGTCCCGTTCTACTTCGTCGCCCCGACCGCGACGATCGACGACGAGGCGCTCGACGGGGCGGCGATCCCCGTCGAGATGCGGAGCCCCGCGGAGGTCACGGCCTGCGCCGGCCGGCGCGTCGCGCCTGCCGGCACCGACGCGCTCAACCCCTCGTTCGACATCACCCCCGCAGAGCTCATCACCGCGATCGTCACCGAGGCCGGCGTGCTCCGGCCCCCGTACGGGCCGGCGATCGAGGCCGCGATCGCCTGGCGCGAGGCCCGGAGGCCGGCGCCCGATCCGGCGCCCGACGGCCCCGTCGAGCCGGCCTCGCCCGCCCCGGCCGAGCCGCCCCCCGCGCCGCCGGCGACCGCCTGATGGCGACCTCGGCCGCGCCGTCGATCGCCGTCCGGTCGATCGCCGCCCGGGCGACGACCGACCGCGCCATCCTCCGGGCCTTCCTCGAACGCGACCGCCTCTTCGCGGCGTACGCCCTCTGCGACCTCGACCCGCGCGAGTTCGCCCGGACGCGATGGGGCGTCGCGCTCGCGGCCGGGGAGCCGATCGCCGTCGCCCTCGAGTACGCCGGCTACGCGCCGCAGCCGGTCTTCGTCATGGGCGAGAACGCCGGGATCACGGCGATCCTGCGCGACGTCGTGCGGCCGCGGGCCGCGTACGCCGCGATGCTCACGGCGAGCCTCCCGGCGGTCGAGGCGCACTACCGTGTCGAACCCGGCCCCCAGATGGTCCGGATGTGGGTCGACCGGGCCTCGTTCCGGCCCTTCCCGGCGGACGTGGCGCGGCTCCTCCCGGTCGAGATCGGCGACCTCAACCGCCTCTACCAGCTCGGGTTCACGGCGTGGCTCCCGCCGTCGGCGATCGCCGACGGCGTCTACTACGGAATCCGCGTCGCCGGGCGCCTCGTGTCTGCCGCGGGGACGCACGTGGTGTCGCCGGAGGCGCGCCTCGGGGTCGTCGGGAACGTCATGACCCACGCCGACTTCCGCGGCCGCGGCTACGCGACCGCCGTCACCGGCGCCGTGACCGCCGAGCTCCTCCGGTCCTGCGACGAGGTCGTCCTCAACGTGCGGGCCGACAATCCGCCAGCCCTCCAGGCGTACCGCCGCCTCGGGTACCGGGAGCACGTCCGCTTCGAGGAGCGGCTCGTCCACCGGGTGGCGGAGAGCCGCGGCCTCCTCCGGGCGCTGGCGGCCCCGGTCCGGCGCCTCCTCGGCCGCGACTCCGCCGACGACCCTCGGTCATAATCGCGTCGCCCCCGGCCGCCTGCCGCCGGACGCTCCCGGAGATCCGCCCCCCATGACGACCCCGACGCTGCCCCCCCACGACGTCACCGACCTCGGCCTCGCCGCCGAGGGCGTCCGACGCATCGAATGGGCCGAGCGCGAGATGCCCGTCCTGCGGCTCATCCGCGAGCGATTCGCGCGCGAGCGACCGCTCGCCGGGGTCCGGGTCGCGGCCTGCCTCCACGTCACGACCGAGACCGCGAACCTCGTCCGGACGCTCGCGGCCGGCGGCGCGGAGGTCGTCCTCGCGGCGAGCAACCCCCTCTCCACGAAGGACGACGTCGCGGCGGCGCTCACGGCGCACTACGGGATCGGCGTCTACGCGCGGCGCGGCGAGGACCGCGACACCTACTACGCTCATCTCAACGCGATCGCGGACACGCGGCCCCAGGTCACGATGGACGACGGCTGCGACCTCGTGAGCCTCCTCCACAGCGCCCGGACGGAGCTGCTCCCCGGCGTCCTCGCCGGCACCGAGGAGACGACGACCGGCGTCATCCGCCTCCGGGCGATGGCCGCCGACGGCGCCCTCCGCTTCCCCGTCGTCGCGGTGAACGAGGCGGAGACGAAGCACCTCTTCGACAATCGCTACGGGACCGGCCAGAGCACGGTCGACGGGATCCTCCGGGCGACGAACATCCTCCTCGCCGGCCGCCGGGCGGTCGTCGCCGGGTATGGCTGGGTGGGGAAGGGGATCGCCTCGCGGCTCCGCGGGATGGGCGCCCACGTCGCCGTCGTCGAGGTGAACCCGGTCCGCGCCCTCGAGGCGCTCATGGACGGCTTCGAGGTACGGACGGTCGACGAGGCGGCGCCGTGGGGCGAGCTGTTCATCACCGCGACGGGCAACGTCAACGTCTTCCGGCGGGAGCACTTCGTGGCGATGCCCGACGGCGCGATCATGGCGAACAGCGGCCACTTCGACGCCGAGCTCGACCTCGTCGCCCTCCGCGCGCTCGCCGAGGGCCACGTCCGCGAGGTCCGGGAGAACGTCGCCGAGTACGACCTCGGGCCGAAGAAGCTCCACCTCGTCGCGGAGGGCCGGCTCGTGAACCTCGGGGCGGCGGAGGGGCACCCCGCGGCGGTCATGGACATGTCGTTCGCGAACCAGGCCCTCTCCGCGGAGTACGTCGTCGCCCGCCACGGCGAGCTCGGGCCGACGGTCTACGTCGTCCCCGAGGCGATCGATCGCGAGGTCGCCCGCCTCAAGCTCGAGGCGCTCGGGATCCGGATCGACGACATGACCGCCGAGCAGAAGGCGTACGTCGCCTCCTGGCAGAGCGGCACGTAGCCGCGAGGCGACCGCGCGGGCGGACGTCAGGCGGCCGGCGCCGGGCGGCGGGCGACCGCTGCGAGTAAGCGAGGACGAACAGAAGTGACGACGAACGGAGCGCGGGAGCGGCGGGTCGCTCCCCACGGCAGCTGGCCCTCGCCGATCGCGCCGGGGGCACTCGTCGCGGGCGTCGTCCGCCTCGCCGAGTCGCGGCTCGACGGCGACGACGTCACGTGGCTCGAGTCGCGGCCGGCGGACGGTGGCCGGTTCACCCTCGTCCGCCTCCGGCCCGGCGCGCCGCCCGCGGACGTGAGCCCCGCCGGGGTGAACGTGCGGACGCGGGTCCACGAGTACGGCGGCGGGGCGTACGCCGCCCGCGGCGACGTCGTCGTCGTCTCCGACTTCGCGACCGGCCGCCTCCTGCGGGTCGGGGCGGACCGGACGGCCACGCCGATCACGCCCGAGGGTCCGTTCCGCTTCGCCGACCTCGAGCTCGACGCGGCGCGGGGCCGCCTCCTCGCCGTCCGGGAGGACCATTCGGGGCCCGGCGAGGCCGTGAACACGATCGTCGCCGTGCCGCTCGACGGCCGCGCCGTCGCCGACGCGTCCGCGATCGACGTCCTCGTCGCGGGGAGCGACTTCGTCTCGTCGCCGCGCCTCGCGCCCGACGGGGCGCGCCTCGCCTGGCTCCGCTGGGACCACCCGAACCTGCCGTGGGACGGGGCCGAGTGCCTCGTCGCGGACCTCGACGCGGCCGGCCGGCCCGTCGCGCCGCGGGTCATTGCGGGCAACCCCGCCACGTGGACGGCCCAGCCGCGCTGGGCGCCGGACGGCAGCCTCGTCGTCGCGTCGGAGCCGGGCGCGTGGATCGGCCTCCACCGCTGGGATGGCGCGCGGCTCGCTCCGCTCACCGCCGGCGTGGCCGCGGAGTTCGCGGAGCCCGCCTGGAACTTCGGCCACGCGGCGTTCGGGTTCAGCGCCGACGGCACGATCGCGGCGATCGGCCGGTCCGGCGGCCGGGACCGCCTCTGGCGCATCGACCCGTCGGGCGCTCGCGCTCCCGAGACGCTCGACCTGCCGTTCACGGAGCTCGGCTGGCTCGCCGTCCGCGGGACGGAGGCGATCGCGATCGGCGCCGCCCCGACGATGTTCCGGGCCGTCGTCCGGATCGACCTCCGGACCGGCGCCTGGACGGTCCTCCGCCGCTCGTCCGAGGTGGAGCTCGACCCGCCGGTCGTCGCGGCCGGCGAGCCCGTCGCGTTCCCGACGAGCGGCGACCGGACGGCCCACGGGATCCTCTACCGCCCGACGAGCCCCACGCACACCGGCCCCGCCGGGGAGCTGCCGCCGCTCGTCGTCACGAGCCACGGCGGCCCGACCTCCGCGGCGTACACGGGTCTCCACCTCCCGGTCCAGCTCCTCACGAGCCGCGGGATCGCCGTCCTCGACGTCGACTACGGGGGCAGCACCGGCTACGGGAAGGCGTACCGGAAGCGCCTCGAGGGGACGTGGGGCCTGACCGACGTCGACGACTGCGTCGCCGGCGCGCGGGCGATGGTCGCTCGCGGTCTCGCCGACCCGGCGCGCCTCGCGATCGAGGGCGGGAGCGCCTCCGGGTACACGACGCTCTGCGCGCTCGCCTTCCGCGACGAGTTCCGGGCCGGGGTGAGCTACTTCGGGATCGGGAACCTCGAGACGTTCGTCGCCGAGACCCACAAGTTCGAGTCGCGGTACCTCGAGCGGCTCGTCGGGCCGTACCCGGCGGAGGCGGAGCGCTACCGGGCCCGTTCGCCGATCTTCCACGCCGACGGGTTCTCCTGCCCCGTCCTCGTCCTCCAGGGCCTCGACGACCGCGTCGTCCCGCCGACGGAGGCGGAGCGGATCGTGGCGGCCCTCGCCGCGAAGGGGATCCCCCACGTCTACCTCGCCTTCGAGGGCGAGGACCACGGCTTCCGGCAGGCCGCGAGCATCGTCCGCTCCGCCCAGGCGGAGCTCGCCTTCTACGGAGCCGTCTTCGGGTTCGCCCCCGCCGACGACCTCCCGCCGCTCCCGTGGCGCGGCGCGCGCCCGTGACGCCCGTCCCTCCGGCGTGGGCGGCGACCTCGCGCCGCCCCGTGCTACCCTCGCCCCGATGACCAGCATCGTCGACGCCCCCAGCTACCTGTTCACGTCCGAGTCGGTCACCGAGGGCCACCCGGACAAGATGTGCGACCAGATCTCGGACGCGATCCTCGACGCGATCCTCCGCGAGGACACGGGGGCGCGCGTCGCGTGCGAGGCGGCGACGACGACCGGCCTCGTGGCCGTCCTCGGCGAGATCACGACGACGACGTACGTCGACTTCCAGACCGTCATCCGCGAGACGGTCCGCGAGATCGGCTACACGAAGGCCGAGTACGGGTTCGACTACCAGACCTGCGGCGCCCTCGTGAGCATCAAGGAGCAGTCGCCCGACATCGCCCGCGGCGTCGACGCCGCCGAGCTCGGGGCCGGCGACCAGGGGATGATGTTCGGCTTCGCCTGCCGCGAGACGCCGGAGCTCATGCCGCTCCCGATCGCCCTCGCCCACCGCCTGGCGCGCCGTCTCGCGGAGGCGCGGAAGTCGGGCCAGCTGCCGTACCTGCGGCCGGACGGGAAGACGCAGGTCACCGTCGAGTACCAGCACGGCCGCCCCGCGCGCGTCGCGACGGTCGTCATCGCCGCGCAGCACGACCCGGACGCCCCGGAGCAGCTCCGCGACGACCTCGTCGAGGCGGTCATCCTCCCCGTCATCCCCCACGAGCTCCGCCCCGTCGACCCCGTCATGCACGTCAACCCGACCGGCCGCTTCGTCATCGGCGGGCCGATGGGCGACGCCGGGCTCACGGGCCGGAAGATCATCGTCGACACCTACGGGGGGATGGCCCGCCACGGCGGCGGCGCCTTCTCCGGCAAGGACCCCACGAAGGTCGACCGCTCCGCCGCGTACGCGGCCCGCTGGGTGGCGAAGAACGTCGTCGCGGCGGGCCTCGCCGACCGCTTCGAGCTCGAGCTCGCGTACGGGATCGGGATCTCCCACCCGCTCTCGATCTCGATCGAGACGTTCGGGACCGGGCACGTCCCGGACGAGCAGATCCGGGCCGCGATCGACCGCCACTTCGATCTCCGGCCCGCGGCGATCATCTCCGCCCTCGACCTCCTCACGCCGATCTACCGGCAGACGGCCGCCTACGGCCACTTCGGCCGGCCCGACCTCGACCTGCCCTGGGAGCGGACGGACAAGGCCGCGATCCTCGCCGAGGAGTGCGGCCTCCCGGAGCCCCCGCCGCACCCCGGGGCCTGATCATCCGGCGCGCGGCTCCGGCGGGGCCCGCGCGCTCCCGGCCGCGCCCCGCGGCCCGGCCGCGCCCCGCGCGTTCGGCGGCTCCGGCGGCCGTCGCGGCCCGTAGAATCGCGGCGATGTACGCCGTGATCCTCGCCGGGGGTGGAGGCACGCGCCTCTGGCCGCTCTCGCGCCCCGACCGGCCCAAGCCGTTCCTCCCGCTCCTCGGCGAGCAGACCCTCCTGCGGGCGACGTTCGAGCGCGTCCTCCCCGCCGTCGCGGGGCCCGGGGACGTCGCGGTCGTCGTCGACCGGCGCCACGCCGCGCTCGTCCGGGACGAGCTGCCGGAGCTTCCCGCGGAGAACGTCCTCGCCGAGCCGGCCGGCCGGAACACCGCGGCGGCGATCGCCCTCGCGGCCGTGGCCCTGCCGCGGGCCGCGGGCGATGTCATGGTCGTCCTGCCGGCCGACCACCTCGTGGCGGACGAGCGGGCGTTCCGCGCCGTCCTCGGCGCCGCGGCGACGGTCGCCGCGGCTCCCGACCGGCCGCTCGTGACCCTCGGGATCGCCCCGACCGGCCCCGAGACGGGGTACGGGTACGTCGTAGCCGGCGAGCTCCGGCCCGAGGCGGGCGCGCACGCCGTCCGGCGCTTCGTGGAGAAGCCGCCGCTCGACGCCGCCCGGGCGCTCCTCGCCGGGCCGGACCCGGTCGCCTGGAACGCGGGAATCTTCGCCTGGCGGCGCGACGCGATCCTCGCCGCCCTCGACGCGACGGCCCCGGACATCGCCGCCGCGGTTCGCGGCGGGGTCGCGGGCGGACCGGCCGCCCTCGAGGCGGCGTACGCGACGGTCCGGGCGACGTCGATCGACTACGCGGTCCTCGAGCCGGCGTCGCTCCTCGGGCGGGTCGCGATGGTCCGGGCCGACGTCGGCTGGAGCGACCTCGGGAGCTGGGTCGCCATCCGCGACGCCCTCGTCGCGCGGGCCGCGGCCGACGGCGAGCCGACGGGGACGGTGGGCGCCGGTCCGCGGCGCGACGTCGGATCGGAGGGGACGCTCGTGCTCGCCGCGAGCCGGCTCGTCGTCACCCTCGGCCTCCGCGATGCGATCGTCGTCGACACGCCGGACGCGCTCCTCGTCTGCGCGGCCGATCGCTCCCAGGAGGTCCGGGCGATCGCCGAGGAGCTCGCCCGCGCCCTGGAGGAGGATGGATGAGGACGTCCGACCCGGGGACCGCCCCCGGCCCCGCGACGATCGCGTTCGGCACGGACGGCTGGCGGGCGAGGGTCGCCGACGACTTCACGTTCGAGAACGTCCGCCGCTGCGCCGAGGGCGTCGCCCGCTACGTCGTCGACCGTGGCGAGGAGGCGAAGGGCGTCGTCGTCGCCTACGACCGGCGGTTCGCGTCCGAGCACTTCGCCGCCGCGGCCGCCGAGGTCCTCCTCGCGTACGACGTCGCGGTCGCCCTCGCGGCCGGCGCGGTCCCGACCCAGATGGCGAGCTACGAGGTCGTCATGCGCGGGGCCGCGGCCGGGATCGTCATCACCGCGAGCCACAACCCGTGGACCGACAACGGGTTCAAGGTGAAGTCCCCGTCGGGCGCCGCCGGCGGGCCGGAGATGCTCGCCGCGATCGAAGCGGTGATCGCCGGGAACGGCGGCCGCGCGATCCCGCGCCGCCCGCTCGCGGACGCCGAGGCGGCCGGCCTCCTCGAGCCGTTCGACCCGTTCCCCGGGTACGAGCGGTTCGTCCGCCGGACGCTCGACCTCGACGCCCTTCGGGCGGCCGACGTCCGGGTCCTCGTGGATCCGCTCTGGGGTTCGGGGGCGGGCTGGATCGGCCGCCTCCTCGCGGGCGGCCGGATCGAGGTCGTGGAGATCCACGGGGAGCGCAACCCGTTCTTCGGCGGCGTGAACCCCGAGCCGATCCGCCCGAACGTCGACGAGGCGCTCGGGCTCGTGGCCGGCGGCTCCTTCGACCTCGGGCTCCTCCTCGACGGCGACGCCGACCGCTCCGGCGCGATCGACGAGCGCGGCGCGTTCGTCCACCAGCTCGAGGTCTACGGCCTCCTCCTCTACTACCTCGCCGAGCACCGGGGGCTGCGCCAGCCGGCCGTGAAGACCGTGAACGAGACGTCGATGGCCGAGCGCCTCGGCGCGCGCTACGGGATCGCCGTCCACGAGACGCCGGTCGGCTTCAAGTACGTCGGCCCGAAGATGATCGAGACGGGCGCCATGTTCGGGGGCGAGGAGTCCGGCGGCTACGGGTTCGGGATGCACCTCCCCGAGCGCGACGGGATCTACTCCGACCTCCTCCTCCTCGACCTCTTCCTCCGCGAGCGAGCCGCGGGCCGCTGGCCGGTCTCCCGGGCGATCGCCCACCTTCACGAGATCGCCGGGCCGTCGTTCTACCAGCGGATCGACGTCCACGTCGACCGCGCCGCGTACCCGGCGACGAAGGCGCGCCTCCTCGTCGACCTCGTCGCCAACGCCCCGTCCGAGCTGGCCGGCCGCGCGGTGACGCGGACGGACGCGCTCGCGACCGGCGACGGCTTCAAGTTCCACGTGGCCGATGGGTCCTGGCTCCTCGTCCGCTTCAGCGGCACGGAGCCCCTCGTCCGCGTCTACGTCGAGGCCACGTCCGGCGCCGTCGCCGACGCGTTCCTCGCCGCGGGCGAGGCCCTCGTCCGCGGCTGACCGCCGCTCGGCCCCGCCGCCCGCCGCGGATCGCGGACCGGGACCGCCCGCCCGTCCCGGACGGCGGGTCGAACGGCCCGGGCCGGCCGTGGCGGGGCCGCCGCGGGAGGGCCGGAACGCCCATGGCGTCGTGCCGGCGCGGGGTAGTAGAGTGTCGGCAGCGACCGCCCCATCCCGGTCATCGGCGCCCGGCCGGGGAGACGATCTCGCGAAGGGCCATGGGACCAACGGAGGGACCTCGGCGATGCACAGCTCTCTCATCGGCAAGGTCGAGAAGGCGAACCGCTACGCGCGCGAGCGCGACCGCCTGACGTTCGATCGCCTCGGCGTCACGTTCCGCGGCGACAACGACACGCATCACGTGAGTCTCGACGCCGGTGCCTGGCACTGCACGTGCCACTACTTCGAGAGCTGGAACAGCTGCGTTCACCAGCTGACCCTGCAGAAGATCCTCGGCGAGATGCTCCCCGAGGCGGCGCAGGTCTCGATCTTCACGGCGGTCGAGGAGGCCGCCGCGGCGAACTGACGGGCGGCGCGGCGCCGCGGCCTGGGGCGTCGCGACCGGGCCGGCCGAGCGCCGTGGTCCGCCGTTTGCGGGTCACGGCAGCCAGGCGATCGTCCCGCCGGAGGCGCCCGCCGGCGCCGCGACCATCGCCACCTCCCGCCAGCCTTCGCCGGCGCGCTCGAAGAGGAACACGCGGGCCGGGGCGTCGAGGTGGTCGCCGGTGGCGACAACGGCGAGGCGACGGCCATCGCCATCGAGAGCCATTCCGCCGCTGGGATACGCGCCGGCCGGGAGCGACGGCCCGCGGTCCGGCAGCGCACGTTCCCTGACCATCTGGGCGGTCGTCCCAATGCGGATGCGCCCCGGCTCGAGGGCGTCGGCGCCGGCCACGGCCACGGTCTGGCCGTCGCCGGACGTCACGAGGTAGGGCGCCCGACGTCGCAATAGGTCGAGGATCCTCCCGTCAGCCGCCCGCACGACGCCGATGTTGATTCGGTCCATCACGTCGCGGCCGAGGACCGCGAAGCGCTCGTCGTCGAGCCAGGCTGGCGGGAGGCCGGCGACCTGGGGCTCGAGGCTGTAGATCGTCATTCGCTGCTCGTGGAGCATGATGACGACGATCGCGCCATGGCCCCCTCCGTCCGGCTGGAGCGCGGCAGCGGCCACGGCCATCCCGCCTGGCGAGACCGACGCGCCAGGGTAGATGACGCTGGCGGGGGGCAGCGCGCCGTCGGCTGCGAGCGGCAACGGATCCCAGGACCCACCTGCGGCGAGCGCCGCTGCGCCGCCCGGGGCACCGTATGCTCGCCCGTCGGCGGTCAGCGCGACGAGCCCGCCGCCCGCGACGGGGGCGACGGCAACGGTGGCGGAGTCCGGAAGCGGAAGCGGCACCACGCCTCCCGTGGGGCTCAGCAGGCTCAGCTGCCAGGGGCCCTCGACGTTGCCGAGGAAGAGGAGCGCCGGCGCGTTCCCCTCGGTCGGGGCGACGGCCGAGGGCGCGACCGTGGCGTTCGCCGTCGGGACCGGCGTCGCGGCCGCGGGCGCCGTCGGCTGCCCGGCGTCGGGGGAGCGACCGGCGAGGACGATCGCGATGAGCACCGCGAGCAGGCCGCCCACCGCCCGTCCACGGGCCGTGATCCTCGGTGCGTGCCGGCGCCCCGCCCGGCCGGCGGCCGGGCGGGGCGCGATGGGACCGTTCGGCGGCACGGTACTCACCGGAGGACGTCGCCCCCGAGGAGGGTCCCCGTCCCGGCGTCGAGGAAGAGCTTCACCGCGCGGAGGCTCTCGGCGAGGGCGCCCGTCGTCCGCGCCTCCGCGACCCACGCGAGGCGGAGCGTCGACCCGGGGGCGTCGGGGGCCGTCGGGTCGAACGCGTCGTTCGGGGCGATCCACGCGAGGGTCACGCGCGCGACGGCGATCTCGGCGGCGGCGGAGCCGAAGAGACCGGCGAGCGTCGTGGTGGCTCGCGCCCGCGCCGCGCGCTCGTCGAGGAGGGTGGCGGGCCGGGCCGCGAGCTCGCGCTCCGTGCGCACGACCGCGTGGACCCGGCCGTCCGGCCAGAGCTCGATCCGGGTCCCATCCCCGACGACCGGGATCCCGTCGACGAGACGGGGCCAGGAAGCGGTCCAGCCGCCGTCGTCCGGCGCCGCGACGACGTCGGGGGCGCCGGTGACCGCGAACGCGAGGTCGTCGGCGACGCGTCGCGCCCGGGCCGCGGCGGCAGCGCCGCCGGCGAGGGGCCGGCCGCCGTTCACCTGCCAGCCGAACGTGACGGCGGCGACGAGGCGCCCGCGGGCATCGAGGCGCTGGAGGTGGATGGCGCGGCCCTCGCGGTCGAGGCCGCGGACCTCGTCGTACTCCGCGCCCCCGAGGCGGTCGGCGACGTGCTCGACGCGGGAGCTCGCGGGCGCGGCGAGCCCGAGGCGGGCGCGGAGCCCGGCGGCCGTCGCGAGGACGGCGGCCGCGCGGTCGGGAAGGACCGGCTCGCGCGCCTCGACCGGCCCGCCGGCGACGTAGCGGTCGGCGGCGTCACCGGCGGGCGTCCCGCCGGGGAGCCCGAGGACGAGCGTGGCGGCGGCGACGGCGAGCGCGGCCGCGAGGCGGGCGCGGCGCCCGGCGATCGAGAAGGGGGTGCGTGCGTCCATCGTCGTCATCCCTCAGAGGCAGGAGGTGCAGGTCGGGAGGGGGCCGGCGCGACCGGTCCAGGCATAGCTGCCGTACCAGTTCGCGGCGAACCCCGGATTGAACGCGCCGAGCTTCGCGGTGTCGAAGGCCTGCCCGACCCCCAGCCCGGGCCCGAGGGCGCTCCAGAAGCGCGCCTCGAAGAGGAACTCGTCGCTGTCCCACGCCTCGCCGACATACCCGAGGTAGAAGGTCGGGCCGGCCCAGGCGCCGACGCCGGCCTTGACCTTCGGGATCGCGAACGCGTCCGGCATCGTCGTCGTCGATTCGCCGAGGTGGCAGGTCGACAGGATGACGAGGTTCGACTGGCGGCCGCGGCGGACCGCCTGGATGTCGTTCGAGGAGACGATCGCCGCGTTCGTGCAGCGCCCGGCGTCGTCCCGAAAGCCCGAGCCGAACGAGAAGTTGTCCCCGTGGGAGTGGACGTAGTAGGCCCAATCGGCGGCCGTGCGGGCCAGGACGTGCGCCTTCGTGAACTTCAGGCCGCTGAAGCCGGCGACCGCGTAGCCCAGGGCCCCGTAGCCCTTGACGGCGGCCGCGAGCATCTTCGCCGGGAACGTGTCGTTCACCTTGATGCAGCTGAACGAGAAGGCGGTCGTGTTCGAATCCGCGGTGGCCGGGTACGCCGCGCGCGCAGGCCCGGCGACGACGGCGGCGAGCGAGGCGGCGAGGGCCGCGAGGGCGAGGCGGCGGGTGAAGCGTCCGGGGGACATGGGTGCGACCTCCTCCGGCGGGTGGGACCGGGGGCGGGGCGGGGCGGTGCGACGACGGCGGGGGAGCGCCACCCGGAGAGTCTGCCCGGCGGCACTCATCGGCCGCTTATCGGCCGCCGGACGTGCTACGCTCCCTGCGCAACGACCGCCGCGTGGTCGCGAAGCCGGTGTGAGTCCGGCACAGTCCCGCTACGGTGACCGTCCCCAGGGACGGAAGTCCGGTCGCCGGCCCCGCGGTGCAGCCGCTCGAACCCTCGAGAGAAAGGGGCAGGCAGGCATGAGCACCCCGACGTAGGCCCCGCAGCGTTCTCGCGCGCCCGGCGCGCCCCACCCACCCGCTGCGAGGTCCCCCGTGCGTCACATCCGTTCCCGGCGCGGTCGCGCCGGCATCATCTCCCTCATCCCGCTCGTCGCGCTCCTTGTCGCGGCCTGCGGGGCCGCGGCCTCGCCGGCCGGCCCGTCGCCCATCGGTTCGATCGCCCCGACGGCGACCGCCACGCCGGCGGCCGCGACATCCGCCACGCCACTCGCGGCGTCGCCCGCGACCGCCTTCCCGGTGACGCTCGTCGACGACGAGGGCACGAGCGTCGTCCTGCCGGCCCGGCCGGAGCGGATCGTGTCCCTCACCCCGGCCACGACCGAGATCCTCTTCGCCGTCGGCGCCGGCTCGCGGGTCGCCGGACGGACCGAGTCCGACGACTACCCGCCCCAGGCGGCGGCGATCCCCGCGGTCGCGTCGTACCAGGGCGTCGACGTCGAGAAGATCGTGGGACTCGGCGCCGACCTCGTCGTCGCCGGCGGGGCCGGCTTCAACAGCCCCGCCGCCCTCGCGCGGCTCCGCGCCCTCGGGATCCCGGTCCTCGTCGTCTACGCCCCCGACGTGGCCGGCGTGCTCCACGACATCGAGCTCGTCGCGACGGCAGCCGGCGAGGGCCCCGCGGGGACGGCCCTCGCGGCCTCGATGCGGTCGCAGGTCGACGCCATCGCGGCGGGGATCGCCTCGGCGGGCGGCACCCGCCCGCGGGTCTTCTACGAGCTCGACGCGACGAAGGAGATCTACGGCCCGGCCGACCGCTCGTTTCTCGCCGAGATGATCTCGCTCGCCGGGGGCGACCCGATCACGACGGGGAGCACGACCGTCTACTCCATCCCGCTCGAGAGGCTCGTCGCCGCCGACCCCCAGGTCATCGTCCTCGGCGACGCCGCATACGGCGTGACCGCCGCCCAGGTCGCCGCGCGCCCCGGGTGGGAAGCGATGGCGGCGGTGAAGGGCGGGGCGATCCGGCCGGTCGACGACGTCGTCGTCTCGCGGCCCGGGCCGCGCCTCGTCGAGGGGCTCCGGGCGCTCGCCCGGGCGATCGACCCCGGCGCCCCGCTCCCGCCGGCGCCCGCGCCGAGCCCCGGCGGATGAGGGGGCGATGACGATCGGCGGCCGCGCGCTCTCCCTCGGCCGGATCCGGATCCGGGTCCGGCGTCCCGACGGGGTGCTGCGCCCGGCCGTCCTCGCCGCCGGCGGCCTCGCCGCGGTCGCCGTCCTCGTCGTCGTCGGCGTGGCGGTCGGCAGCGTGGCGGTCGCCCCGGGCGACACGATCGGGATCCTCCTCCGGGCGCTCGGCCTCCCGGTCGAACGGACGTGGAGCGCCGCCGCCGAGACGATCGTCCTCGAGCTCCGCCTCCCGCGGGTCCTTTCGGCCGTCGTCGTCGGGGCGGGCCTCGCCGTCGCTGGCGCCACGTTCCAGGGACTCCTCCGGAACCCGCTCGCGGACCCGTACGTGCTCGGCACGGCGTCCGGGGCCGCGCTCGGCGCCGCGATCGCGGTCCTCCTCCCGGTGCGGGTCGCCGTCCTCGACCTCGGGCTGCTCAACGTCCTCGCGTTCGCCGGCGGCCTGGGGGCCGTGGCCGTCGTCTACCGCCTCGGGCGCGGCGGGCCGCTCGCCCCGCTCACCGGCCT